>JAEZDB010000150.1 GCA_023429855.1 Actinomycetes bacterium | reverse complement strand
CACCAGAACTACTTGACGATGATCTTCGCCTTCATGTACGTGTGCGGCTCGCAGTAGTAGTTGAAGGTCCCGGTCTTCTTGGCCTTCCAGGAGTAGGACTTGCCCTTGGCGAGGAGCGGGCCCTTGGGGCCGCCGGCCTTGTCGGAGTAGGCGTTGTGCTTCATGGAGTCCTTGTTGACCCACTTGATGGTCGTGCCCTTCTTCACGGTGACCGTCTTCTTGGAGTACGCGTAGTCCTTGATGTTGATCGTGACCGTGGCGGCGGCCTCGGCGTTCTGTGGAGCGCCCGATGAGAGCGCCAGGGCGATCGCCGCAGCGAGTGCGAGTGCGAGGGTGGCCAGCGCAAACGCTGGACGGCGGAAAGTTAGGGTGCCCTTATTCATCGTGGGTCCAATGTAGCGAGGAGGCGGCGTGGCGTGGGGTCAGGTTTCCCAGACGTTCATCGGCACGCGACGCGCAGCCCCACAATGCGATGGTCGGACAGCTCCGGTCCTGTTGCCATGCGCGCCACCTCGGCGTAGGCGCCGCCGGCTGCGCCGAGGCCTCGCCCAACAACGTGGTCGACGCGGTGGCCGTGCAGGTGCTCCCAGCCCTCGACGCGCGCGAGGCCCTGAGGGGCGGCCAGGTTGAGGTCGCCCAGGAGCACCACCGGCGCGCTGCCGGCCCAGCGGCCCGCGGCGTGGAGCGCGCGGAGCGTGTCGGCCGCGGCCGCAGACTCGGGCTTGTTATGGGTGTGTACGTTGGCGATCCACCAGGCGGTGCCGTCTGGACGACGGAGCTGGACGGCATGCGCGGTCCGCCGCTGCGGGGCACGCCGCAGCCGGGCGACCCGGTGCGCGACGACCTCGCCGGCGGAGGGACGTACGAGCAGCACGTTTGAGGCGGCGCCGCGCACGCCGAGCCGCTCGGGGTCGCGCCGGTGGATCTCCTCCTGGAGCGCGGGCAGTGCACCGCGCAGGAGCGACGTTCGTACGCTGTGGGCACGCGCACCGAGCGCGTCCGCGAGGTCGCGCGCCCACCAGGGCGGCGCCTCCTGCAACCCGCAGACGTCCCACGGATGCTCGTCCAAAGCGGCGGCGAAGGCGCCGATGAGGTTGGCGCGCGTCGCGGGGCGCGAGCGTCCGTGGAAGAGGTTCCAGCTGCAGACCGTCAGCGCCACAGCCTGAGCGTAAGAGAAGCGCCGTTCACCGTCACGCAACTGCGGTCCCACGTGCGGGCGCGCGACGGCGTAGCCTTCCGTCCTTGACGCGCCACTGCCTGACCGGAGCTGAACTCTCGACCGCCGACGTGCACGCGATCCTCGATCGCGCCGCCGAGCTGAAGGCCGACCCGTGGGCCTCGCAGGTGCTGACCGGCAAGTCGGTCGCGCTGATCTTCGAGAAGCCGTCGACGCGGACGCGCGTGACCTTCGACGCCGGCGTGCACGAGCTGGGCGGCCACCCGCTGGTGCTGCGCGGCGACGAGATGCAGCTCTCGCGCGGCGAGTCGCCCCGCGACACCGCGCTCGTGCTCTCGCGACACGTGGCGGCGATCTGCATCCGCACAGGCGCCGACACGATCATCGAAGAGCTGGCCGCATCGAGCAGCGTGCCGGTCGTGAACATGCTCACCGCGGGCCATCACCCGTGCCAGGCGCTCGCCGACCTGCTCACGCTCAAAGAGGCGTTCGGCGAGCTCGACGGCCTCAAGCTCGCCTACGTCGGCGACGGCAACAACGTCGCGCGGTCGCTGGCCGTGGTCGGCGGGATCGCAGGCATCGAGGTCGCGGTCGCCTCGCCGGCCGGCTACGAGCTGGAGCCAGAGTCGGGCGGCACGCGCACGAACGACCCGGCCGAGGCCGTCGCCGGTGCGCACGCGATCTACACCGACGTGTGGGTCAGCATGGGCGACGAGGACACGGCCGACGAGCGCACGGCGGCGCTGCGCCCGTACCGGATCGACGACGCGCTGATGGACCAGGCGGCCGACGGCGCGATCGCCCTCCACTGCCTGCCGGCGCACCCCGGCGACGAGATCACCGCGGAGGTGCTCTACGGCGAGCGTCAGCGCATCTGGGATCAGGCCGAGAACCGCCGCCACGCGCAGAAAGCGCTGCTGGAGTTCTTGCTGAGCTAGGCGCCGGCACGGCTCCGGGTCTACCCCCAAGCGTTGGTGGTCAACCCGGAGCCGTCGACGCCGCGGAACGTCCAGGCTGCTGTGTGCGACCCCGCACGCGGCAGCCACCAGGGCGCATCGCCACACAAAAAGTGCCCGCAAGTGCGGCACACTACGCCGCGTGACGCCTCGCAAGACTCCGAGCGACGAGCAGCTGCGCGATGCCTTCAGCGAGGTCGGAGACGCGCTGCAGCGCGCAGTCGTGCTCTCCTCAGATCGCGTGCAGTCGGTCTTCGAAGACGCGGTGCTGCGCGGCCGCATGACGCGCCGCGACGCCGAGGAGCTGGCGTCGAGCCTCGTGGCCCTCGGCCGCGACCAAGCGCTGGAGCTACGCGGCGAGGTCGACGCGCTCGCGCGCTCGTTGCCCGCCCGCGTCGCCGACGCCGTCGACGCCGCCACCGAGGTCGTCACGACCACGAAAAAGGTCAAGCGTCGCTCGAAGCGAACCGCTGCCCCTGGCGGCGACGCAGGCGAGACCCCCGTCGCGGTCGCCGATCCGCCCGTTGCCGCGGCCGACCTGCCCGCCAAGGATCTGATCGCGCTCGTGCCGTCGCTGTCGACGTCGGAGCTGAAGGCGCTTCGCGCCGAGGAGTCGGCTGGCAAGGCACGTGCCACCGTGCTGCGGGCGATCGATGCCAAGCTGAAGGCATGAGCGCGCCCCCGACCGACGTCAAGAAGACCTTCGCGGAGAAGGTCTTCGGCCCGTGGACGATCTTCGGGATCTTCTTCGGCGCGGGCACCTCGCACCTGGTCACGCCCCAGCTCTGGGAGCCGGCCGTGCCGCCGCAGCTGCCGAACCCGAAGCTGATGGTCTACCTCAGCGGCGTGGCCGAGATCGTCGGCGCGCTGCTGTTCATCGTCCCGCGCACCCGCAAGCTCGGCGGCAACTACCTCTTCGCGCTGCTGATCGCGGTGTTCCCGGCCAACATCTACATGTCGCTGGAGCCGAAGTGGCACGCACG
>JAEZDB010000148.1 GCA_023429855.1 Actinomycetes bacterium | reverse complement strand
GCCGGCGGGCGCCGCCCGGGCCGGCTTCGCCGGCGCGGGGTTGGCCGGCGTGACGATCGTGGTGGGGCCGGACTCGCGCGTTACGACCGTGGTGCCGGAGCCCGCCCGGTGCGCACCGTTGGCATGGGCGCCGACGGCGTCGGCCCGCTCTTTGGCTTCGAGGCGCTGGACCTCGGCGGGCGTCGGCGGGATCACGACGTAGTCGTCGTCGACGTCGCTTCCGCCGAAGGCGCCGAACGCAAACAGCGACCCCACGATGATCGCGACGAACAGGTCGAACACGAGGAACCCGACGAGGAGCGGGCCGACGAGGCCCCTGCGCCGACGAGGCGGCTGACCGCCGCCAAACGGCTGGCCAGAGGTGAACGGAGCGCCGGACTGCTGCCGGCCGAAGGGGTCCTGGTAGTTCATTGCTCGACCGAATCTACGGTCGCCCCGAATCCCGCGGGCGAAAACGAACCCAGGGCGCGATACCAGCGGTACCGCGCCCTGGGCCGGGAGGCGTTAGCCGACGAGCGTGTGCACCTTGGCGACGACGTGCTCGACGGTCATGCCGAGCTTCTCGAGCACGACCGCCGCCGGGGCCGACGCACCGAAGCGGTCGATCGACACGTGGGCCTGCGCGTAGCGCTCCCAGCCCTGACGGACGCCGGCCTCGACCGAGACGGTCGGCAGGTGCTCCGGCAGCACCTCCGAGCGGTAGACCTCGTCCTGCTCCTCGAACAGCTCCCAGCTCGGCAGCGACACGACGCGCACATGCACGCCCTCGCCAGCCAGCTGCTCCTGCGCCTTGAGTGCAAGCTCGACCTCGGAGCCGGTCGCCACGATCGCGCCGACCTCTTCACCGGCTGCCGCCGACAGCACGTAGCCGCCGAAGGCCACGCCGGAGACGGTGCCGTACTTGGAGCGGTCGAGGACCGGCAGGTCCTGACGGCTGAGGATCAGCACGGCCGGGCCGTCGAGGTCCTCCAGGATCACGCGCCACGCCTCAGTGGTCTCGGTCGCGTCGGCCGGGCGGAGCACGACCAGATCGGGGATCGCGCGCAGCGCAGCGAAGTGCTCGACCGGCTGGTGCGTCGGGCCGTCCTCGCCGAGGGCGACCGAGTCGTGCGTGAAGACCCACGCCGTCTGCAGGCCCATCAGCGCCGACAGGCGGATCGAGCTGCGCATGTAGTCGGCGAACTGCAGGAACGTCGAGCCGTACGGCCGGACGATGCCGCCGTGGGCCGCGAGGCCGTTGACGATGCCGCCCATCGCGTGCTCGCGCACCCCGAAGAACACGTTGCGACCGGCCGCCTCGTGCGTGAACTGCTCCGAGCCCGGGAAGATCGTCTTCGTCGACTCGGTGAGGTCGGCGGCGCCGCCGATCATCGTCGGCACCGCGGCCTCGAACGCGGCCATGATCTTGCCGCCCGCAGCGCGGGTCGCGAGCTTGTCCTTGTCCCACTCGGTGGGGAGCACGTCGGCCAGCGGCGCCGGCGGACGGCCGCCGTTCAGCGCCGCATGCCACTCCTTGGCGAGCTCGGGGTTCTCCTGCTCCCACTTCTGGAAGCGGTGGTTCCACTCCGAGTGGGCCTCGCCGCCGCGGGCGACGGCGCTGAACGCCTCGTAGACCTCGGCGGGCACGTCGAAGGTCTTGTCGGGGTCGACGCCGAGCGCTTCCTTCGTGAGGCGCGCCTCCTCTGGGCCGAGCGGCGCACCGTGCGAGGCCGACTTGCCCTGCTTGTTGGGCGACGGGAACCCGATGATCGAGTGCACGTGGATCAGCGTCGGGCGGCTGTCTTCAGCCTCGGCGGCGGCGAGCGCGCGGCGCAGCGAGTCGAGGTCGTCGGCGTCGCCGACGTCGAGCACGTGCCAGCCGTAGGCCTCAAAGCGCGCCGACACGTCTTCGCGCGAGAACGACAGCGAGGTCGGGCCGTCGAGCGAGATGTCGTTGTCGTCGTAGAGCCAGGTGAGCTTGCCGAGGCCGAGCTGGCCGGCGATCGACGCCGCCTCGGCCGAGATGCCCTCCATCAGGTCGCCGTCGGAGACGATCGCGTAGGTGCGGTGGTTGACGACCTCGCTGCCGTAGCGCTCACGCAGGTAGACCTCGGCCATCGCCTGGCCGACGGTGTTGGCGGTGCCCTGCCCCAGCGGACCGGTCGTCAGCTCGACGCCTGGGGTCTGGATGTGGCGGTCGAGCTCCGGGTGGCCCGGAGTCTTGGAGCCCCACTGGCGGAAGTTCTTGATGTCGTCGAGCGACAGGTCGTAGCCCGAGAGGTGCAGCGCGGCGTACTGCCACATCGAACCGTGGCCAGCCGAGAGAACGAACCGGTCGCGGTCCGGCCAGTGCGGGTCCTTGGGGTCATGCCTCAGCACCTCGCCGTAGAGCAGGTATGCGAGACCGGCCAGGCCGAGCGGCAGGCCGGGGTGCCCGCTCTTCGACTTCTCGATCGCGTCGATGGTGAGCGTGCGGACTGCCGTGACGCAGCTGCGTTCGGTGTCGTTCATGCGGGCGTCCCAGGTTGGAGATCCATGATCTTCCGGCCATGGTAGGCGCAATCCCTGCCGCAGGCGCGGCTCGTGGCGGTCGCCCGCGGCGTTCGCGACGCCGAGGTCAGGCGAGTCGTTGGCCGTCGGCCGTGAGGGCGGAGAGCTGCACGGCGAGCCCCTTGCCCTTGACGGCCCGCAGCTTCTTCACCGACCGTCGGCTCAGTTTGAGCCGCGTGCTGCCGGTTTTCGCCTGCTCGGCCGTCAGCATCACGCGCGCCAGGAGCACGTCGGCCTTGCCGCCTTTGCCCTTGACGACGAGCTGGACGCGGAGCCCCTTGGCGTCGATCGGCTTGAACTTCACGGTCAGCAGGTTCTTGCGCTTCCCGCCGAGCTTGGTGCCGACCGCGAGCAGCTTGACGCGTCCCAGGCTCGCGGCGGGCGGGGTGCTCGCCGGCGGCTTGACCTCGGTCTGCGGCTGCTGCGGCGTTTGCGGGGCCTCCGGGGTTTGCGGGGTCTCCGGCTCGGGCGTTTGCGGCGTGGCCGGCTCCGGCCGCGCGAACAGGCACGCGGGCGCCGTACCGCGGACGGCGTCGTAGGCCGTCCCGCTC
>JAEZDB010000104.1 GCA_023429855.1 Actinomycetes bacterium | reverse complement strand
GTATAGGACGGCAAACCCGACCAGAACGCCCGGAGCCCGCGGGGGCGCGGCGGTTCTCGTCGGGTTCCCGACGGTATAGGACGGCAAACCCGACCAGAACGCCCGGAGCCCGACGGCCCGCCGCCGCGGATGGCCAAGTCCCCGCTGTCCGCCGCGCGCTCGGCGCGGACCGCCCGTCAATCCCGCCAGCGCCCGAGGTCCCGCCGCCGCCAAGCGCTGGATCGCTGTGGTTGCGAGCTGTCGACGCGACCAAACCGAACGCCGCGCTGGTCGGAGCTCGAGAGCTGCCCGAGCGCGCAGTGGCCTGGGCCCGTTGCAGCCGCCTGCCAAGATGAGCCGCAGATGACGCCCGAGACGCTCGCCAAGCTCGACAACACCGCGCGGCTGCTGATCGTCTTCGGCTGCCTGCTGATCGTGGTCGGCGAGTCGATCGGGGTCCTGCCGATCGTGGTCGGCGTGCCCTGGATCGTCGCGGGGTTGTTCGGCTGGCGCCGCCCGCGCATGACGCCGCTGGGCCGCCAGGGCCCGCCGCCGGAGTAGCCGTCGCGTCGGGCCGGTCGGGCAGCGACGCCCAAAACCGCACGCTGCCCGACCGGCTTCGCTGACGCAGCGGGGCCGGTCGGCTGGCGACATCAGAAACCGCACGCTGCCCGACCGCCCGCGCCTGCCCGATTCGTTCACACGACCTGCTGGCGCGGCCCTAGGGTGAGGCCTGACCCCGCATCCGGAGGAGTTGCCATGAGCCAGCCCGACAACGACGACGACGTCACCGGCACGAGCGAGCCGGCGATCCCCCTCGAGGACGTGCAGGAGGCGCGTGCCGACGCCGGCGCCCGCGACCTTGTCGGTGAGTCCGAGGGTCGCGCGCTCGTCGACGGCGTCTACGGCGACGACGAGCCGAGCGACCCGGCGTTTGCGGCGGTGATCGAGGCCGGCGGCGGCGTCTCGGAGGGGTTTGAGCAGGCGGAGGCGGCGCTCGTGGAGAACGCCACCGACAGTGAGGGCAGCACCCGCGACATCCTGTTTGACGCGATCGACGAGAACCTCGAGATCGACGACGACGTGTACGGCGACGCCGACGAGCTCGGCGGCGAGTTCGACACCGGCGGCGACGTCTGAGCCCGGCGCGACGACCCGCGGGGCGACCGTCTGCCGTGGGTCGTACAGTGCTCGTGCCAGGCAGGCCGTTCTTCCCACCCCGTAACCGGCCTTCGTCCCGCAGGAGCACCTGATGGATCCGTTTGACGAGACCCCCGAAACCGAAGAAGAAGAAGCCGACTACCCGTCGACGATCGACCTTGGCGCGCTGCTCGGCGGCGGCGGTGAGGCCGAAGAGCCGGCCGAGGAGAAGCTCGCCACCGACTCGCTCGACGCCCTGCGCGACGACGAGGGCGAAGAGGCCGTGATCGATCCGGCACGCGCGGCGATCATCGAGGCCACGGGCGAGGACGAGGACGACGACGACGTCGAAGACCTCGAAGAACTGGAGCGCGACGGCTTCGGCCGCGAGCGCGAGTTCGGCTTCGATTCGATCGACGACGAAGAGGAAGACGACGACTACGACGAGGACGACGACTGACGCAGCCGCGTCGCGCTGCCGCCGCGCGGCGCCGCCCAGGTGGTCTTAGCCCTCGTCGGCCTTCGGCACGGTGATGTCGACCTGCACGCCGGGTTTGCTCTTCAGGGCGCGTCCGGTGCCGCCTGGCGGGCGGGTCAGCAGCCGCACCGTTCGCCGCGAACCCGGCTGGAGCGCCTTGGCGCCGGCCGCGGTGAGTCGCAGGCGCACCGTCTTGCGTCGAAGCGACCCCGACGCCAGCAGCCTGTCGGCTGAGTCGCGGAGCTGCGCGTGGTAGGAGCGTCGCGCGCCGATGCGCCGGCCGAGCACGATCGTCGACCCGTCGAAGGCTGCGCCCGGCGCGCCGAGATCGAGCCCGACGGAGCGGTTCTTGCCGGCTGGCAGGTCGAGCCGCTCGCAGTCGGTCTTCATCGACGCGCGTCCCGCTCCGTCTCCGTCGGTCTGGGCCCGGGCAGCGATCGCGCTGCGTCCGAGCGTCGGCGTGTCGGGGTCGAGGAGACGGTCAGACAGGTCGAGTGCGGCGCGATCGTCGCCGTCGCCGCAGGTGAGCTTGTCGGCGCCTGAGCCGCCAGCGAGCCGGTCGTCGCCCTTGCCGCCGCGCAGCTCGTCGATGCCCGAGCCGCCGTCGAGGTCGTCGCCCGCGTCGGAGCCGAGCAGCAGGTCGCCGCCACCGCCGCCCACCAGCGTCACGCGGCCGGAGAGCGAGGCGTCGAGCAGGTCGTCGCCGGGGCCGCCGCGGATCAGGCCGCTGGAGCTGTCGGTTGCGGGGGCCAGCAGGCGGACGGTGTCGTCGCCCTCCTCGGCGTAGACGTCGAGCGCGACGTCGGAGTCCAGCTCGTCGTCTCCGTCGCCGAGCGTGACGGAGGCCCGCAGCGGCAGCAGCACGAGGCAGTTCACCGTGCTCGCGTCGACGGCGGTGCAGCCGTCGCCCGGGGTGATCGGCGCGCCCGCGTCCTTAAACGTGAACCGCGCCTGCGGCGGGCTCCCAGCCGGCGGCATGGCCGCGGCAGCCGTGACCCCTAGGCGGTTCGTCTCGCCGTCGGCCGCGGTGAAGGTCGCGCTCGCCCCGACTTCGATCCCCTTGGCCCGCTGGACGACCACCGTGGCCGTGCCCGCAGACACCACCGCAGGCAGGGCGAGCAGGCCGCTCAGCGCGGCCAGGCCCGCGAGTCGCCCGTGCGGCGCGCGGTGGGTGATCGGGCGGCGGCGTCCCATGAGGTGCATTCTCGCCCAGAACCCGCGTGCGGTGGGCTCGTTGCGGCGGCCGGGGTGGTCAGCGCGGGCGCAGCGGGGCGG
>JAEZDB010000102.1 GCA_023429855.1 Actinomycetes bacterium | reverse complement strand
ACACGGAGGCGAGTCAGCCGTGAGCGCGCCCCGCACCGCCGGCCGTCCCGCCACGACGGTCGGCCCGAAGCCGCGCAGCGGCCGCACCACCGAGGGCCTGCTGCTGCTCGTCGCCATCGGCGTCGGCGTCGCCGGCTACATCGCCGCGGGGCTGGGTTACGACGGCGAGGTGCCCGCCGACATCGTCGTCGTGGCTGCGGGTTCGGCGGTGCTCTTCCTGATCGCGCACCTCGTCGTGCGCCGGTACGCGACGTACGCCGATCCGGTACTGCTCCCCTCGATCGCGTTCCTCAACATGTTCGGGCTGGTCCTGATCCACCGGCTCGACCTCGTCGCGCACGACGCGGCGATCGAAGCCGGGCGCACCCCGCCCTCGGCCGACGCGGTCTCGCAGCTCGTGTGGACGATGCTCGGCGTCGCGCTGTTCGTCGCGGTGCTCGTCGTGATCCGCGACCACCGCATGCTGCAGCGCTTCACGTACACCGCGCTGCTCGCCGGTATCGCGCTGCTGCTGCTGCCGCTGCTGCCCGTCGTCGGCACCAGCATCAACGGTGCGCGGCTGTGGCTGCGCTTCGGCGGGCTCTCGTTCCAGCCCGGCGAGGCCGCGAAGCTCTGCTTCATCCTGTTCTTCGCCGGCTACCTCGTGGCCAAGCGCGACGTGCTGGCGCTGGCGCGCACCCGCGTCATGGGGGTCGACCTGCCGCGCGGTCGCGACCTCGGCCCGCTGCTGCTCGCGTGGGGCGCCAGCATGGCCGTCCTGGTGTTCGAACGCGACCTCGGCAGCGCCCTGCTCTTCTTCGGACTGTTCGTCGCGATGCTGTACATCGCGACCGGCCGGCGGTCGTGGCTGATCCTGGGCGCGGTGCTCTTCGGTGCCGGCGCGTACGTCGCGTACCAGCTCTTCGCGCACGTCCAGACCCGCATCGACGTGTGGCTCGACCCGTTCGGCCAGGCCAGCGGCGGCGGCTACCAGATCGTGCAGTCGCTCTACGGCCTCGCCTCCGGCGGGTTGCTCGGCACCGGCCTGGGCGCCGGCAACCCCGAACTCGTGCCGTTCGCCAAGACCGACTTCATCCTGGCCGCGGCGGGTGAGGAGCTCGGCCTGGCCGGACTCGTCGCGCTGCTCATGGTCTACGCCGTCGTCGTCCAGCGCGGGCTGCGGATCGCGGTCACCGCGCGCGACCCCTACGGCACGCTGCTCGCAGCCGGTCTGTCGATCACGCTCGCGCTGCAGCTGTTCGTCGTCGTCGGCGGTGTCACCAAGCTGATCCCGCTCACCGGTCTCACCACGCCGTTCCTCTCCTACGGCGGTTCGTCGCTGATCGCGAACTGGGTGCTCATCGCGCTGCTGCTGCGCATCAGTGACGCCGGTCGCCGCCCCGCACCCGCCCCCGCTCCCGCGCTCGACGACGCCCCCACGCAGGTCGTCCCCCTCGTGCCGGGGGGTGGCGCGTGAACGCCCCGCTGCGCAAGGTCGCCGCGTTCGGCTGCCTGCTCCTGCTCGCCGTCGTCGCCAACCTCACCTGGATCCAGGTCGTCAAGGCACGCGACTTCGGCCAGCGTCCGGGCAACCTGCGCCCCGTGCTCGCCGAGTACGACCGCGAACGCGGACGGATCGTCGACGGCGGCACCGCCGTCGCGCTCTCAAAGGCGACCGACGACCGGCTCAAGTACCTGCGCACCTATCCGCTCGGCCCGACGTTCGCACCGATCACCGGCTACTACTCCGTCATCTACGGCGCCACCGGCATCGAGCGGGCCGAGAACGCCGTGCTCTCCGGCAACGACGACCGGCTGATCGTCGACCGCATCGAGCAACTGCTCTCCGGCCGCAAGCCCAAGGGCGGCTCGGTCGAGCTGACGATCGACGCCAAGGCCCAGCGCGTGGCGTACCAGGCGCTCAAGGGCAAGACCGGCGCCGTGCTCGCCATCGAGCCCTCGACCGGCGCGATCCTGGTGATGGCGACCTCACCGTCGTACGACCCGCAGCGGCTCACCACCCACGACGCGAGCGCCGCGCGCAAGGCGTACAACGAGCTCTCGCAGGACCCAGACGAGCCGATGCTCAACCGCGCGATCGCGCAGATCTACCCGCCCGGCTCGACGTTCAAGGTCATCACCGCGGCGGCCGCGCTCAGCTCCGGCCGCTACACGCCGGAGACCGTGATCCCCGCGCCGCGCACCTACCAGTACCCGAACAGCACCGCGAAGCTGCGCAACTTCGGCGGCAGCTCGTGCAGCCCGAACGGGAAGATGACGCTCGCCGCCGCGCTGCGGATCTCGTGCAACACCGCGTTCGCGATGCTCGGCGTCGAACTCGGCAGCGATGCGCTCGAGGCGCAGGCCGAGGCGTTCGGTTTCAACCGCAACTTCGACACCCCGATGACGTCGGCCACGAGCGTGTTCCCGTCCGACATGGACGCGGCGCAGACGGCGCAGGCCGCGATCGGTCAGTTCAGCGTCCAGGCCACCGTGCTGCAGATGGCGATGGTGTCGGCGGCGATCGGCTCCGGCGGTTCGCTGTTCCAGCCCTACCTGGTCGACAAGCTACTCGGCCCCGACCTGTCGGTCCTCGACGTCACCCAGCCGCGCGAGATCAGCCGCGCCGTGTCGCCCCAGGTCGCCGCGCAGCTGCGCGAGATGATGATCGGCGTCGTGCAGTCGGGCTCGGGAACGGCGGCGCGCATCCCGGGCGTGACGGTCGCCGGCAAGACCGGGACTGCCGAGCACGGCGAGGGCGAGGCACCGCACGCGTGGTTCACCGCGTTCGCGCCCGCGAACGACCCCGACGTCGCCGTGGCGGTCATCATCGAGGACGGCGGCGGCAACACCGAGGCGACCGGCGGCCGGGTGGCCGCGCCGATCGCCCGCCAAGTGATCGAGGCGGTGCGCGAATGAGTGACGAACCCTTCGACCAGGACGCCCCGCCGGGCGAGGACGCCACCCGCAGGATCGAACACATCGAAACGCAGGACGAGGAGAACCAGATGGACCAGCCCCGACGGCTCGGAGACCGCTACGAGGTCGGTGAGCTGCTCGGTCGCGGCGGCATGGCCGAGGTCCACAAGGGGCGTGACCTGCGCCTGGGACGCACCGTCGCCATCAAGAGCCTGCGCGTCGACCTCGCCCGCGACCCCTCCTTCCAGGCCCGGTTCCGTCGCGAGGCGCCGTCCGCGGCCGCGCTCCAACACCCGCACCG
>JAEZDB010000235.1 GCA_023429855.1 Actinomycetes bacterium | reverse complement strand
ACCCCGGCCCGACCACCCACCTATCTCTTGTGTTGCACCGGTGCCAGGTCGAGTTCGGCGGCAGCGGCGCGGGCGCCGACGACGGCGGGACCTTGGTAGCGGCGGCCGAGGGCTTCGCCGAGCGCGTAAAAGAGGATGAAGCCGGTGAGGCCGTAGAGGGTCTCGCTGAAGACGCTCAGCGGCACGAATACGCCGACGGGCGCGAGCAGTGGCAGCAGGGCCTTTCGCTCCTCAACGGTCGACCCCCTGACCACGATCCAGATCATGCCGCCGATGCCGAAGCCGACGAGGAGGAAGCCGAGCGGTCCGACCTGCACGAGCATGATCAGGAAGCCGTTGTCGACGAGCGAGGCCAGCGGTGCGGGGTTGAGGTCGCTGGCGGCGCCGACCGACCCGAGACCGGCCCCCAGCGGTCGTGCAAGGGCCGGTGGGCCGTAGGTGGTGATGGCGGTGAGCCGGTCGCCGCCGGACTTGTCGTCGACGCCGGCGCTGATCGAGCCCGCACGCGCGGCGACGGCCTGGCCGGCGGGCGTGCTGCCCAGCGCGACGTACATCCCGACGAGCGTGAGAGCGAGACCGATGAGCCTCGGCAGCGCCTTGCCGCCGGTGAAGAACGTGATGATCACGAGGCCGCCGACCACCGAGACCCACGCGCCGCGCGACTGGGTGAGGAAGATGCCCATCAGCGCGACGATCGCGGTGAGCAGCCGCGTCAGCGTCATCGTGCGCGAGACGAACAACATCGCGAGGTAGATGGCGACCAGCGACGCATAGGTGTACGGGCTGTTGAGGAACGAGAACACGCGGAACGTGCCGAGTTCTTTGGAGCCGACGCTCACGAACCCCGACGTGACGATCCAGGTCTGGTCCCAGATCGGCAGCCGCGGCGTGATGCCTTGGTAGACGCCGTAGACCGACGCGACCAGGACGAGCGGCATCAGCAGCTGCTCCAGCGTGAAGAGGCGCTCGCGACCGTTGGCGTAGCCGATGAACACGCCCAGCACCGCCGACATGTAGGCGAACACGCCGAAGATCAGCGCGAGCGGCGCCGCAAAGCCGGTCGGGATGCCAATGCCGAAGCCGAGGAGCACGGCGCCGACGGCGAGGTTGACCGACCGCGGCGGCTTGTACTTGCGGAAGGCGATGATCGCCATCGCTCCCGTCGCCATGAACGGCGTGAGCGACAGGATGTCGGGGCCGAACGACGGTGTCGTGATGTCGAGGATCCGCCGCAGGAACGGCGCAAAGACCCACAAGGCGAAGAGCAGTCCGGTGCCCAGCTTGGGCCACTGCATCCACAGCATCGCGAACCCGGGGACCCAGACCACGGTCGCGAGCGCCTGCCATTGCTCGCCGATCGCGAGGCCCGCGATGACGACGCCCCAGCCGACGACGAACACGGAGAACCACGTATCGCTCATGCGCAGCGCGCGGAGGCGCTGCAGCGGGGCCGGACGCTGAAGGACGTCGCGCGCCCGCGGGACGACCACCGGCGCCGGAAGCCGTGCGCGCCACGAGGTGTCGCGGCGCTTGCCAGGCACGAGCGTCATGCGGCCTGGCCTCCCACGCGCACGACCCCGGCCAGTCGCACGTCGGCGCGGGTGAGCGTCCGGCCGAAGCGCAGCAGCTGGCGGCGGTCGATGCTGTCGGGCAGCCAGACGGCGATCACGCGGTCGGCGAGGCTTGCCAGCTCGAGCGCGGCGGCGCTGCCGACAGGCGAGGGCAGGTTCACCACGACCAGGTCGTACTGCGACCGGCGCGACTCGAGCCACTCCCTCGCCGTCTCGCCGATGTCGATGGGGTAGCCGTCGATCTCCAGGCCGGCGATCTTGCTCTCAGCCGTGTTCGGGTCGTTGGTGGCGAGCAGGACCCGCGAGCCGCCGAGGGCGGCGGTCTCCGCCAACAGCCGCGCCACGGCCGAGGCGCGCCCGAGCGTGATCGCTTCGGTCACGCCGACGACGCTTGGCCCGAGGTCGGTCTGCAGCACGCGCTGCACCGCCTCGAGCGCGGCGATCTCACCCGAGTGCGGGCCGTTCGGGCGGGCGCCAGGCAGCAGCGACGTGCGCGGCAGGTCGGTGATGATCGCGGCACGCAGGTCTTGCGCCACCTCGGCAGGCCGCGGGCGGCGGTCGCGCTGCTCGCGCCACGCCAGCAGCGCGCAGCCCATCATCACCCCAAAGAGGCCGGCGAACAGCGACAGGTTCAGCGCGGGTGGCCGCGTGCGGGTGGTCGGGATCGGCGCCCACCGCACGATCGACACGGTCTTCGGCCGGAACTGCAGCATCAGCCGCAGGCGCAGGACGCGGCTCGTGAGCCGCGCCATCTCCGCTTGCGTCTCGCGCTGCAGCATCTGGTCCTTGTCGGCGAGTGCGATCCGCTCCTTCGTCACTTCGTTCAGGCGGTCCTCGGTGGCACGCAGCGTCTGCGTGATGCGGCGCTTGTCGCGCTTGGCGCGCAACTCGACGATCACCTTCGCGAACTCGTCGGCGAGCTGCTTGGCGCGTTCAGGGTCGGCGTCGCGGCCGTTGACCTCGGGGAGAAAGAACTTTTTGTCGAGGGCGACGCTCGTCGCCGAGCCCACGTCGCGGGCGTCGGTAGCCGGCTGGAGGCCAAGGTTCTGCGTCAGCTTGATCACCGCTTCGGGCGTGTCGAGCTGGCCGGGCTGTTGGGCGAGCGTCTCCTCGGTCGTCTTGATCGCACCCGACAGGTTGAAGATGTCGCGGTCGAGGTACTGGTTCTTGAGGCCGAGCAACGTGCTTGCTTCGTACTGTCCTGGCTGGCGTTTGACGGTCACGTAGGTGAGGCCCGCGGCCGTGATCGCGCACAGCGCGACGATCCACCAGCGGTCACGCAGGGCGGTGAAGAACGGGCGAGCCTGCGCGTCGTGCATGGACACTGCCCTGCATTCTCGCAGCCTGAGAGGAAGCCGTGCGGCAGCGCACACTTCGCCGGTAGACTGCGCGGTCAAGGTCCGTCCCATCTCAGGAGCCAGCCGCCCGTGGCCGATCTCACCCGTGAAACTCTCGAAAGCCGAATCGAGCGCGCACTTGCCGCGTTCGACGTCGACACGACCAAGCTCGCGCCCGACGCGGTGCTCGAGGAGCTCGACATCGACTCCCTCGACATCGTCGAGCTGAGCCAGATCCTGCACGACGACTACGGCCTCGACATCAAGCCCCAGGACTTCCAGGGCGTCGAGACCTACGGCGACGCGCTCGAAACGGTCTTCCGCAAAGCCGGCCTCTAGCCGCGCCCGCCGGCCGTTTCGCACGTAGCCATGGGTGTCGTCCTCCTCTGTCCCGGCCAGGGGGCGATTCCGCGCGACCTGCCCGAGCTCATCCGCGCGAGTGGCGACGACCTCGCCGCCGCCTACGCGGAGCGGCTCGGCCCGGGCGCGTGGGACGACCCGCTGGCCGACTACGGTCGCCAGCAGGCTGCGCTCGTCACGATCGGCATCGGCCGCGGCCGTCGCGCGCTCGCGCTGCTTGACGAGGACGATGCGGCTGCCGAGTACGGCCCCGTTGTCGCGACGGCGGGCCACTCGCTCGGCGAGCTCGTCGCCCTCGCGCTGTCTGGCGTGCTCGACCCGGCGGCGGCGGTGCGCCTCGCTGCCGATCGTGGCGAGGCGTTTCAGCAGCACCGCCTCCCCGTGTGGGACGAGGCCGGCATGCTCGCCGTCCGCGGACCGTCCGTCCACGACGTGATCGACGGTCTGCTCGAGCGTCACGGCGCGGAGTACGGCAACGACAACGCCCCCGATCAGGTGGTCGCCAGCGGGCTGCGCACGGCCCTCGACTCACTGGCGGCTGAGGCGAAGGAGCTCGGCTTGCGCGCCGTGCACCTGGAGACGACTGGCCCGACCCACTCGTCGTTCATGCAGCCCGTCGGAGAGACGTTCCGCGGCAGCCTGGCGGCCGCACCGTTCCACGAGCCCGCTTTCCCGGTCTACTCGGGCTTCACCGCGGCGCCGTTCGCCGACTATGTCGACGAGCTCGCTTCGATCATCCCGGGCCGCGTCCGCTGGCGTGCCACGTTGCAGGCCATCGCGGCGCAGGATCCCGCCCCGACGCACTTCCTCGACATCGGCCCGGGCAAGGTCCAGGCGAACCTCGCCCGCAAGACCGTCCCAGACATCCCCGCCCTCAACCTCGACGACCTGGAGGCCGCACGATGAGCGACCAAGACGCCGACCTCCTCGGCATCCCCGCCGGCCTGCCGTTCCGCGCGACGATCGCGGGCATCGGCTACGCGCTGCCGCGCACCTCGTACCCGAACGCCGTCGTCGAGCAGATGATCGGGGTCAAGCCCGACTGGCTCGAGTCGCGCACCGGCATCAAGGAGCGCCGCTGGGCCGACGTCGACGAGACAGTCCTCACGCTCGCCCAGAAGGCTTCGCAGGACGCCATCGACATGGCCGGCCTGGAGAACTCCGACATCGACCACGTGATCGTGGCGACCTACACGTTCCCGTGGATCACGCCGAACGCCGGCCCGTTCCTCACGAAGGCGATGGGCATGGGCAACGCGGCCGCGATCGACGTGTCGGCCGCCTGCACCGGCTGGCTCGCGGGCGTCAAGTACGCCGCGTCGATGATCGAGACGGGGCGGGCCAACAACGTGCTCGTCGTGGCCTCCGACGTGATCTCGCCGCTCGGGTCCGAGGACCAGAAGGCGGGCGTCGCCGTGATGGCCGATGGCGCCGGTGCCGGCGTGCTCACCCGCCAGTCGGTGGAGAAGCCCGGGGCGGTCGGCGAGCTGATCCTCAAGGCCGACGGCACCTACGCGGAGATGATCGGCGGCTTCAAGAACACCGAGCGCACGTGGATGCGAGGCCAGGAGACCTACATGGTCGCCGTGGCCGAGCTGGTCAACGTGACGAAGGAGGTGCTCGCGCTGAGCGAGAAGACGAAGGAAGACGTCGACCTCTTTGTGTTCCACCAGGCCAACGGCCGCATCCTCCAAGCGGTCGGGGCGCGCCTCGACATCGACCCGGAGAAGTCGGTGACCTACCTCGGCGACACCGGCAACATCTCTGCGGCCACGATCCCGATGGCGTTTACGCGGGCGCGTGAAGACGGCCTGCTCCACCAAGGCGACCTCGTGCTCACGGCGGCCTTCGGCGCCGGCGTCGTGTGGGGTGGCGGCATGCTCCGCTGGGGCGTTCCCGACCCGGCCTGAGCGGGCGCGGCGGGCCGTTTGCGCGGTCCGCTTTCTCCGCTTGGGGGACGCCGTCCCCCAAGCGGAGAAAAAGCACACAGCTTGAGTGACGCGTGTCGTGGACGCGCGCCTGAGCCGGACTTACGTTGGGCGTCGATGCTCTTCCCAACCGCGCTGCCGAGTCTCGGCTACATCCTCTTCACGGCTCCCGCCACGTTCCTCACGCGAGCGGTCACCAAGCGGGCCAAGCGCCTGCTGCCGCGCACGACGCCCGTCCGCACCAACGGCTGAGCCGGTGGCGCCCGGTCGGCGCTCCGTGGCAATCTGACGAGCCTGTCTCGTTTTCGTCCGGCTGCACCCCCGGACGGGCGGGCGTCGGCGTTGCAGAAACGCCCGTGTTTGTTTGAGGATCCGGGTATCCGGCCCGTGGACTGCCAAGCCGAATTGAGCTGAACTTCATTTTGCGTCCTCGGCTGGTGTGGAACTCTCCGCGTGACGGCCATCACGGTCGCCGTGTCCCAAGTTCTTCAGAGGAAGTCCATGACTCCGTCCATTCGCGGCCTTGCCGTCGCCGCTGGCGTCGCCGTTGCCAGCGCACTCGCTGCAGCGCCCGCCCACGCTGCCACGAACAACTCCTTCTACTTGCCGCCCGCCACGCTCCCGGCGGAGAACGGCAAGCTCATCAAGACCTACGCGCAGAAGCTTGGCGTGAGCTTCGGCCTCCCCTTCCTCCCGACGTACCTGCCGGGCAAGGCGACGCGCATCCAGTACAAGTCGACCGACGCCAACGGCAACCCCGTCGCCGTCTCCGGCCTCTACATCGAGCCGACCAAGGGTTGGACCGGCCCCGGCAAGCGTCCGCTCGTCGCGTACGCCGAGGGCACGCAGGGCCAGGCCGACGCGTGTGCGCCGTCGAAGACGCTTGAGAACACGCTGAACTACCAGAACGGTTCGATCGGCGTTGGCTACGAGGTCCCCAGCATCTACGGCCTTCTCAACCGCGGCCTCGCGGTCGTCGTCACCGACTACATCGGTCTCGGCGACCCGACCCGCATCCACACCTACGTCGACCGCGTCGACATGGCACACGCGGTCCTCGATGCTGCTCGCGCGGCGCTGCAGGTTCCGGGCGCGTCGGTGACCGCGGAGTCGCCGGTCGGCACCTACGGCTACTCGCAGGGTGGCGGCGCCTCGGCTGCGGCGCTTGAGCTCGCCAGCTCCTACGCCCCCGACGTGAACCTCAAGGCCGGCTACGCTGGCGCCCCGCCCGCCAACCTGCTTGAGGTCCTGAAGACCGCCGACGGCACCTCGCTGACGGGCGTGCTTGGCTACGCGATCAACGGCCTTGTGGCCAACAACCCCGAGCTCGGTCCGATCCTCGCCGCCAAGACGAACAACGCCGGCAAGGCCGCCCTCGCCAAGGTCTCGAACCAGTGCATCGGCGAGTCGCTCGCGAGCTTCGCCTACAAGAAGACGAACGAGTGGACGACGTCGAAGCTGTCGGCCTACACCGTCGTCTCGGGCATGCCCGATGTGCTCGCCGTGGTCGACAAGCAGCGCATCGGCAAGATCAAGCCGACCGTGCCGGTGCAGATCGTGTCGGGCACGAAGGACGACATCGTCGGCCACTTGCAGGCTCGCCAGCTCGCCGCTGACTGGTGCCGCCTCGGCGCGCAGGTCCGCTGGGCGCCGGTCAGCCAGCCGCTCGGCAGCGGTGGCAGCTCGCTCAACCACCTCGGGCCGATGCTGACGAACCTCGATTCGAGCCAGATCTGGCTCCGGGATCGCCTGATCGGCAAGGCCGGCGGCACGAACTGCTACGCGGTTCCGGGCGCCACTGGCTAATCCCTCACGTTGGCGGCCCGGTCCTAACTCCGGGCCGCCAAGCAGGGTTCGCGTCTGCGAACCCTGCGCGGGGCGGCTGGACGCGCCTCGTCATTCGCTCGGCTTCCCGCGTTGTTCTGCGGCAGCCTCGCAGCGCGGCGTTCGCGCGTTGTGCGCCGCCCGCTAGGGCCGCAGCAGGAAGTTGAAGTAGTGGTTGGGACCGACGGCGTTGATGAACGCGCCGCGGTCGTACGGCGCGTCGCCGTCGAAGTTGAAGACGCGCAGGCCGAGCTCGGTGACGCAGTCGTAGAACGTCGCGGGGCTCTCGCCGTAGCCGAGCGCGGCGCTGCCGTGCTCGACGAGTATCAACGGCTTGTACTCCTTGATCGTCTTCGCGGCACCGCGCAGCACGAGCAGCTCGGCACCCTCGACGTCGATCTTGATCAGCCGCGGCTTGAGCCCGTGCTTCTCGACGAGGTCGTCGAGGCGCTGCGTCTTGACCGTGAGCTTCTCGAACTCGGGGTCTTCCGGGTAGTCGCGCTCCTTGAGCCCACTGTAGCCCGGGTTGTTCTTCACGTGGAGGAACTCGACTTCGCCGGGTTCGCCGTCGGTCAGGGCGCATTCCTCGATGATCACGGCGTCGACGAGCGTGCGTCGCAGGCCTGCTGCAAGGTGCGGAAGCGGCTCGACGGCGAGCACGCGGCCGGTGACGGTGCTCTGCAGGATCTGCCGGGTCACGTCGCCGAGGTGCGCGCCGACATCGATGGCGTCGTCGCCGGGGCTGAGCGCCGCGCGCAGCGCGACGGCCATGCCGATGTGGTCG
>JAEZDB010000079.1 GCA_023429855.1 Actinomycetes bacterium | reverse complement strand
GCGATCAGGTGGCGCATGCTCCCCCGAACGCGCGAACTAGAACGTCGGTCGGTACGGGCCGAAGACGTCCTTCATCGCACCGCAGACCTCGCCCATGGAGGCCTTGTCGCGCAGGGCCTCGCGGATGAGCGGCACGAGGTTGGCGTCGCCTTCGGCGCCGGTGCGCAGCTCGGCCAGGCGCTGATCGACGAGGGCCTGATCGCGGTTGGCCTTGAAGGCCTTGAGGCGTTCGACCTGGGCGATCTCGGAGGCGGGGTCGACGCGCAGCAGCGCCGGCACGTCGAGCTCCTCTTCGACGAACTTGTTCACGCCGACGACGATGTCTTGCTCGGTGCGGTACCGCTCCTGGTAGCCCCACGCGGATTCGTCGATCTCGTTCGTGATGAACTCGATCGCCTTGGTCGAGCCGCCGATGGCGTCGACCTTCTCGATCAGCTCCCACGCGCGGGACTCGACCTCGTCGGTGAGCGCCTCGACGAAGTACGAGCCGGCGAACGGGTCGACGGTGTCGGTCGCGCCGGACTCGTAGCCGATGATCTGCTGGGTGCGGAGCGCGATCTTCGCGGCCTCTTCGGTCGGCAGGGCGAGGGCCTCGTCGAAGCCGTTGGTGTGCAGCGACTGCGTGCCGCCGCAGACGGCGGCAAAGCCCTGGAGCGCGACGCGGACGATGTTGTTCTGCGGCTGCTGCGCGGTGAGCGTGACGCCGCCCGTCTGCGTGTGGAAGCGCAGCTTCATCGACTTCGGGTCCTTGGCGCCGAAGCGGTCGCGCATGATCGTCGCCCACATGCGGCGGGCCGCGCGGAACTTGGCGACCTCCTGGAACACGTTGTTGTGGCCGTTGAAGAAGAACGCGAGGCGCGGCGCGAACGAGTCGATGTCGAGGCCGGCGTCGACGGCGGCCTGCGCGTAGGCGATGCCGGAGCTCAGCGTGAACGCGACCTCCTGCACCGCTGAGCAGCCCTTCTCACGGAAGTGGTAGCCGGAGATCGAGACCGTGTTCCACTTCGGGATGTACTCCTTGCAGTACGCGAAGAGGTCGGTCGTGAGCCGCATGGAGTGCTCGGGCGGGTAGATATAGTTCCCGCGGGCGATGTACTCCTTGAGGATGTCGTTCTGGACCGTGCCGCGCAGCTTGGTCGAGTCGACGCCCTGCTCCTCGCCGACGAGCTGGTACAGCATCAGCAGCACGGTGGCGGGCGCGTTGATCGTCATCGACGTCGACACGCTGTCGAGCGGGATCGAGTCGAACGCGGTGCGCATGTCGTCGATCGTGTCGATGGCGACGCCGGTACGGCCGACCTCGCCGAGGCAGCGCGGGTCGTCGGAGTCGAGGCCGAGCTGGGTCGGCAGGTCGAAGGCGATCGACAGACCCGTCGAGCCTTTGGAGAGCAGGTACTTGTAGCGCTCGTTGGACTCCTTCGCCGACGCGTAGCCCGCGTACTGGCGCATGGTCCACAGCTGCGAGCGGTACATCTCGGCGTGCGGGCCGCGGGTGTACGGGAAGTCGCCCGGCTCGCCCGTGCGCTCCTCGAGGTTCTCCGGCAGATCGGCCTCGGTGTAGAGGCGGTTGATCTCGATGCCCGAGTCGGTGAAGTGGCGGGGATCGTCGGGGCCCACGATGGGGGCGATCGTCAGGCGTTCGCCGGTACCGGCCTCAGGCGTGCTCATAGCTGCGAATCGTACGGGAGACGGGCGTGCGGATAGCGGGCGGGTCGGACGGGTGGGTAGATCAGCTCGTCACGCACGTGACCAGCCATCGCGAATCTCCCGACGTGCCTCGGCAGACATCAAGAACCAAGGCTGACGCCATCGGCCGATCGTCACCGACAAGACGGTGCCTGCGACGGAGACCCAGAAGAGCGCTTCTGCGAGCGCGTCTGTGAGGCGCAGTTCGTCGTAGGCCCCGAAGACCATCGTCGTTGCCGCGGCGGCCGGGACCCACGAGAAGGGCAGCATCGCTGCCGCCCAGCTGCGGAAACAAGGGTGCTCGTTGCGCTTGGACTCTCGAAAATCGGCGTTGTCGTTGCGGCCGAGGTCCCGAACCCAGCCGACAAACCCGAGGACCACAAACGCAGACGCAAACGTCACGCAGGTTCCGGTGCCTACGGCAGCCCTCGCGCCCTCGTCGGCCGTAACCCCGAACAGGAACATGCTCGCGACCCATACGACGATCAGCGCCACCCCGCGCGGCCGCATGATTCGATCGCCCGAGTCGTGCCTCGTGAGGTTTGACCTGGGCGCCGCGCGCTTTCGATGTTTGGTCATTCTGCGGCGTGCGCGCTGGCGCCGGATTTCTCCACGGCGCGCGCAAGGTCGACGCCGGGCAACTCAAAGGCGAATGGCAGAAGCTCGGTCAGCGCAAGCCAGACCTCGCGAGCGGCGCACGGCCGGATGACAACACCGTCGGTGTCGTTCTCGATGCGCGCGATCCCGTGGTCGCCCGCATCTGCCACACCCAGAACCCGGATAGCTGTGCCGTCGATGTCGGGCCACGCCGCCCACGCCGTCCAGATCATCACGTCCGGACTCGCCATCGGCGTACCCGCGCGATCTTCTGGCTTCACTGCCGCGAGGAGGCTCTCGCGCGACGCGTCTTCGAGTGCCGGGCCGACGAGGGTCGGAGCATCCGCCGCGGGTAGCGGGCGCGGACCGAGGGCGACGAGCAGGGCGAGCTGGAGCGGAACCGCCGAGGCGTCGGAGGTCAGGACCTCGTCGGAACTCGACGTCTTCATGTGGAACCGGCCATCTCGGATGAAGCCGCTTCCGACCTCCCGCTCGTCGGTGGTCTCGACCACCAGTCCGAACTCGACGCCGTCCAAGGTCGGACCGCTCAATGCGGTCGGCGGTGAATCGCTCATGTCGCGTCAGATTCGACAAATCGAATCGAGTCGACGAGCGCATCGAAGAGCGGCGCTTCTGCAGCCGCGTGGTCCGAGTCCGACAAGCAGACGACGCCGACCGCAGCGCCAGGCGCTTCAACGGTCCAGACGAACGCTGAAACCGTCCAGGGACCCTGGCGGAACGCAAGGACTGAGGCTTTTGCTGGCTGGCCGCCGATCTGCGTGTCTTGGTCATCGATGACCAGCGCGTCGGTCATCGTCCGCGCGAGATCGAGCAACTGAGACTCATGGAAGTCGTCGACGGGAGCGCGCTCCGGACGGTCGTCGGTCCTGGGGAAGACCTCGACAATCACGCTGCTGCGAAACCCTCCCGTGTCGGGGGCGAACGCCTGAAGCACCGCGCCTGGCTGCGCATTTGGGACCGCTTCCCAACCGTCCGGAAGCGTGAGTTCTAGTTCGTCGAAAAGGTGTCTGGTCACGTAAATTCCCTTCGCGGCGCGCTCATCCGAAGACCGGGATCCGGACCTTGCCGCGAAGCGAATCTCTGATGTTTCCCGCGGCCTTCTTCACCGGGTCGTAGATCGCGCCGGCGACCTTGTCGCCGACGATTCCGCCGGCGACGATCAGCACCGGGCAGGTCGGCGCGCCGAGTCCCAACGACGCCACAGTTGCGCTGCCGCACAAGATTCCGCCAGCTCCAGCACCGAGCGCGGAGCCGGCCGTCTGCGCGGCGGTCTTGCCGGCTGCATCTACGTTGCTTCGGCCCTCGGCCTTTGCCCCCGCGTAGCCGGCGCCGGTACTTACCACCGGCACCCGCTTGACGATTGGATTGCGGCCGAGCGCGCCGGGCAGCCGTTCCGGATCGAGAAACCGCGTCTTCTTCTCAAGGCGTCGAAGCGGGCCGACGTACTTGTTGCCGGGACGGCTCAGGGCCTTCTGCATCGCCTCTGGGGACTTCCACTCGTGCCGTCGCCAGGCGCCAAACCGCTTGTCGTGGTAAGCGGCCTTCGCGTACTTGAGCTTGGCGACCGAGTCGACGTTCTCCTTCAGCTGGACCTTGATGGCATGGCGAGCACCCGCCCGCAAACTGTCGAAGTAGCCTGTGAGGTCATAGCCGTTGGGGAGCTTCCAGAACTCTCGCCAAGGCTCAGACGACCCGATATTGCGAAGCGTGGCGCCGAAGCCACCGCTATCCGCCCGACGTGCGAGAGATGCTCGGCGTCGCAGCGCCGGAGCCTGGGCTTGTGCGGTCGAACAGGCACGGTCGGTCAGGGCAGCAGCACGTTGCACGGCGGCCTCAGTTCGTCCTCGTGTACTTGGCTCGAGCCCGTGGAGTGGCACTGCCTTCACCGATGACGAAGCGTCGCTGAGCGCACGACTTAGTCCCAGCGCGTTGCGCGCACCGGCATCGAGCAAGGTGGGTTCAAAGCAGACGTTCCCGCTCACCGTCGTGCCCTCGCGGCGGCCGCGCGATCGCGGTCTTGCTGAACCTGGCGGCGCCGACGGGCGTCCTCCTCCGCCTTGCGCCGGTCCCACTCGCGTTGGTCGCGCTCAAGCCGATCTGCGTCTCGACCGAGCAGCGAAGCCTCCTCGATGAGTTGGCTGCCGGCTGTCGCCGCGTTCTGGGCGACCGACTGGAAGGCCGCGTCGTGTCCTCCGCGTCCCGATCCGGTGAAGGCATTCAGAGGCAGAGCTTGCGGCGCAGCCGCTCCGGCCGCGTCGACGACAACCGCAAGCTGTGCAAGCTTCGCGGCAACGGCGCGCATCGCTCCCGGGTCACCTTTTGGTCGCGGTTCGATGACGCAGCCTCTGTTTGTGGACACACACGACACACCTCATGCCGTGAACAGCGCGAACCTTACCTGTTGCTTCTCCGTGCGCGGCGGCCGCCCGCATCCGATTCGCCGGGGGGGCGGCGCTGCTCGCCCTACCCCCGTACGGGCTCCAGCGGCCGCAGTGCCACCACAGCGAAGTCGTTGCTGACGGCGCCGATCTCCTCAGGCACCGCCGCGAGATTCACGTTGAGCGAGAGGCCCTGGTCGGCCGCGGCCAAAGGCCGGAAGAAGTCGTCGAAGTGGCTGGCGACGACGACGCGCGGCTGCAGGCGCCGAAGGATGCGGGTCCAGTAGTCGCGGGTAAAACCGCGGCCGGCGACGCCGGCGAGCATGACGTCGACGCCGCCGGTGGGGACCTCGTCGTCGATCAGGTTTGCGCTGCCCTGGTGGTAGATCGTGTAGCCGGCAACCTCGATGCGCACGCCGTACACGTCGCCGCATTTATAGGCAGACGGGGTGAGTCCGTCGAGGTGCTCACACGTCAGCTCGCCGTCGGAGGGGACGGCGAGGCCGAGGACGAGTTTGGAGTGCAGGCTCGGGAAGAACGTGACCGTGAACGGACCGAGCTCGTAGGGCTTGCGAAGCTCGACCTCAACAGCGCGAGCTTCCTCGCCGTGGACGCGCATCAGCTGCACGAGCGAGCGCGACCCGTAGGCCGGCGCGTCGTA
The DNA here is from genome assembly GCA_023429855.1 of Actinomycetes bacterium. GTDB lineage: Bacteria > Actinomycetota > Thermoleophilia > Solirubrobacterales > Solirubrobacteraceae > JAGIBJ01. Next base: position 2,803 of record JAEZDB010000079.1, on the reverse strand, counting down.
GCGGGCCGCGATCGCGGGGATGTCGATCGCGTGGTCGAAGTGGGTGTGGCCGGCGATCACGCCGACGACGTCGCCGGCGCGGTCGTCGAGCAGCCTCGCGTAGAGGCCCGGCTCGACCACGGCGCGCTGCTGACGCAGCGTCGCGACGGCGCTGAGCGGCACCCGCGAGAGGTACGGGTCGAGGAACAGGGTCCGCCCCTCGTAGGTGAGGCGGTAGCCGGCGGTGCCGAGCCACTCCAGCTCAAGGCCGGCTGGCAGCCCGAGCCGAGCAGCGGGATCGGCGCTGAGCTCGGCGAGGACCGAGCGGTCGTCGGCCTCGCGGCGGCGGCGGTCGCGAGCGAAGTGCGCGAGGCTCGCGAGGTAGCCGACGAACTCGCGGGGACTGGGCGTCGTCGCCATCGGCTCACCCTAGCCGGGTGATCCGCGTCGCCTGGCTCAAGGCTTGAGCTCTGAGCTGGCGGGCGCCCGCAGACGTTCGCCCTAGCCCCGCGCAGGCGGGGCAAACGCGTCGTGCATGATGCGCGGCACGTCCTCCGGCGCGACCGGGTCGGCACCGAGGGGCAGGGTGTCGGTGCGGTCGGCGCGGAGGCCGTCGAGGATGAGCGCCAGCGGGCGGCGCCACACGTCGGGCGCCACATCGCGTGAGGCGTTCTGCAGCAGGCCCACCGAGAGGATGATCATCGGGACGTCGGTCGAGGTGACGTCGGGGCGCAGCACCCCGGCGCGCTGGGCGCGCTCGACGATCTGATCGACGATCGGCTTGAGCCGGACGCGCGCGCGGTCGAGCTCACCGCGGCCGTGTGCGTTGGTGAGCACGACCGGCCCGAAGGACCGGTCGCCGGCCTGCACCTCCATGTAGCCCTCCAGCAACCGGTGGACCGACTCCCATGGATCGTCAAGCGCGAGCGCCTGCTCAGCGTTCGCGATGAGCTCCTGGAGCCGGTCCTCGAAGAGCGTGTCGAGGAGCTCGTCGCGACTCGGAAAGCGCCGGTAGACGGTGCCGACGCCGACGCCAGCGCGCGCGGCGATGTCGTCGAGCGTGACCGTCGGACCGCGCTCGGCGAAGAGCTCCCGCGAGGCCTCGAGGATCAGCTGGCGGTTGCGCTCGGCGTCGCGGCGCAGGGGCTTGTCGGAGGCGGACACGAGTCCATCGTAGCCACATTTGGAGGAGCAACCTCCGTTTCTATGCTACGTTTGCCGAAATAGAGGCTCCTCCTCCACTTTGAGCTTAGGCCTCCACTTCGATCAGGGACCGCCCAGAACTACTGCCATGACCCCGCCCACGCAACACCCAAATCACGCCCGGCGCTGGGCGATCCTCGGCGTCATCGGGCTCGCCCAGCTGATGGTCGTCCTTGACGCGACCATCGTGAACATCGCCCTCCCAAGCGCCCAAGAGGCGCTGGGCTTCAGCGACGAGAACCGCCAGTGGATCGTCACGTCCTACGCCCTGGCGTTCGGCAGCCTGCTGCTGCTCGGCGGCAAGATCGGCGACATCTTCGGACGCAAGCGCGTCTTCATCACCGGCCTCATCGGCTTCGCGGCCGCCTCGGCGCTCGGCGGCGCCGCGCAGAGCTTTGAGATGCTCGTCGCCTCGCGGGCGCTGCAGGGCGCGTTTGGCGCGCTGCTCGCCCCGGCCGCGCTGTCGCTGCTGACGACCACCTTCACCGACCCGTCCGAGCGCTCCAAGGCGTTCGGCATCTTTGGCGCGATCGCCGGTGGCGGCGGCGCCGTCGGCCTGCTGCTCGGCGGCGTGCTCACCGAGTACCTCTCGTGGCGCTGGTGCCTTTACGTGAACCTCGCGTTCGCCGGGGTCGCCGCGATCGGCGCGGCGCGTCTCCTCACCGACGTGCGCGTGGCGGGTCCCCGGCCGGTGCTCGACCTCCCCGGCACGGTCGCAGCATCGACCGGTCTGTTTCTGCTCGTCTTCGGCTTCTCCCGCGCGGAGACCGACGGCTGGGGCGCCACGCTCACCGTCAGCTCGCTCGTCGGCGCTGCGCTCGCGCTCGCGGCGTTCGTCCAGATCCAGCGCACGTCGCAGCACCCGCTGCTGCCGCTCTCGATCGTCCTCGACCGAGCCCGCGGCGGATCGTTCCTCGCGGTCGGGCTCAGCGGCGCCGGGATGTTCGCGGTCTTCCTGTTCCTGACCTACTACCTGCAGCAGACCCTCGGGATGAGCCCGGTCGAGACGGGCCTCGCGTTCCTCCCGATGGTCGCGTGCCTCGTCGTGACCGCGGCCGTGTCGACGACGCGGCTGCTGCCGAGGGTCGGGCCCAAACCGCTCGTCACCCTCGGGATGCTGCTCGGCACCGGCGCCATGCTCCTGCTGTCGGGTCTTGCCGTCGACTCGTCCTACGCCACGCACGTGCTGCCCGCGCTGCTGCTGATGGGCACCGGCATGGGGCTGATCATCGCCCCGTCGATGCAGACGGCCACGCTCGGCGTCGATCCGCGCAACGCCGGGGTCGCCTCGGCGACCGTGAACACCAGCCAGCAGGTCGGCGGCTCGATCGGCACGGCGCTGCTCAGCACGCTGGCCGCGTCGGCGGTGACCAGCTCGATGGCCGGCAAGGCGCCGTCGCCCGACGTGATGGCGCGCGCCGCCGTCGACGGCTACACCACGGCGTTCTCGTGGGCGGCCGGGATCTTCCTCTTCGGGGCCGTCGTGTGTGGCGCGCTGCTTCCGAGCGACGCACCGGCGCGCCGCGAGGCCGGTACGGGCGCAGCGCCGGCGATGGCCCACTGAGCGAGGCCGCAGCTCACTCCGGGGACCAGGCTCGGGCCGTGGCGGTCAGCGCGACCG
>JAEZDB010000021.1 GCA_023429855.1 Actinomycetes bacterium | reverse complement strand
CGTGGGCTCGGTGATGTTTATAAGAGACAGCCGCAGCGCAGCCTGCGGGCGCCGCGGCGCGTCGCCGCTACGCTCTCGCCCATGCAGCTGAACGCCCATGAGCAGCGCGTCCTGGGGTGCCTGATCGAGAAGCAGCGCACGACGCCCGACGTGTACCCGCTGTCGCTCAACGCGCTGCGGACGGCGTGCAACCAGAGCTCAAGCCGCGACCCGGTGATGACGCTCGACGACGACGAGGTGCGCGCCGCCTGCACGGGCCTGCACGGCCACGGCCTGGCCCGGATCGCCGCCGCCGGCCAAGGCTCCCGCGCGACGAAGTACCGCCACACCGCTGGCGAGACGCTGCCGGCGACCGACGAGGAGCTCGCCCTGCTGGCCGTGCTGCTGCTGCGCGGACCGCAGACGCGCGGCGAGCTACGCACCCGGACCGAGCGCCTGCACCCGTTCGCCTCGCCCGAGGAGGTCGAGGAGGTGCTCGGCGGCCTTGGAATGCGCGGCTTGGTGCTGCTGCTCGACCGCGAGCCCGGCGCCCGCGAGGCGCGCTATCAGCACCAGCTCGGCCCGCGCGACCCGGAGATGGAGGCGGCCGCAGAGGAGGCAGCTGAGGAGTACCGCGCGCAGCTCATCGCAAGCGGCGCGCTGCCCGTCGACAGCAGCGAGGACGACGGCGACCAGGGTGGCCGCGCAGAAACCCCGGTGACCGCCTCTGCCCCAGTTTCCGGCGTGCCGTCGTCGCGCCCACCCGCGCCGTCTGCGCCCTCCGCCTCCGCCGTCGACCTCACCGCCGTCCTCGCCCGGCTCGACGCGCTTGAGCGCCGCGTCGACGAGCTGGAAGACCTGATCTCCAGCTGAGGTAACCCCGGTCGCTCGGGCGATTTCGAGCCACCGAAAACCGCATGTACCGCAGCGCGCGACTTCCCAACGCCGGTAGGGTAGGCAGCGCTTCTCGATGTCTTTGCCTTGCCCGTCGACCCTGCGCGACGCTTCACTGCTCGCCCTCGCCGTTGCGGCCCTCGCCACCGGTTCGGCCTTCGCCGGTGCGCCGAAAGACAGTGCGCCGAAGGACAAGAAAGTCGTCGGAACGGCGCTGAAAGCGTCGCTGAAGTACGCCGACGGCAGTAAAGACAAAGTGCCGGCCTGGAGCGACATCCGCGTGACGATCGTGCGCGACGGGCAGACGCTCGCGGCCGACCAGCCGCTGCCGCCTGAGGCTGCGGTCTCCTACAAGGCCCCGCCGAAGGTCACCGCCGTCGACCTCGACGACGACGCCGAGCCCGAAGTGCTGGTCGACGTCTACTCGAGCGACCCCGACCCCGAGCGCAAGACGGTCGTCTTCCACAAGAGCGGCAACGTCTACCGGACGGCGATCAGCGAGTGGGGTACCCGCGGCTACCGTCTCGCCGACGTCACCGGGCGCGACAGCCCCGAGTTCCTCTCCGCCGACAGCCGCGTGCCGGGGCTCTACGGCAGCGCGACCCGCGGGCCGCTGCGCGTGCTCGCCTTCTCCGGCGGCAGGGTCACCGACGTCTCACGCAAGGCGCGCGCCGAGCTGCTGCGCGACGCCAAGCTGCACCGCCGCGCGCTGGCCCGTGCTCGGCGCACGGGCGCCGATGCTCGTCCCGAGCTGGCGGCCTATGCGCTCGACCTCGTCCGCATCGGGCGCACAAGCCAGGCCCGGGCAGAGATCCGCGTCTCTGCCCGGCGCAAGGAGCTGCGCGGCTCGGCCAAGTCCTACGCCCGCAAGCTCGACCGCGTAATGACGCGCTGGGGCTACGCCAAGCGCAAGTCGCTCGCCGGCGGGCTCTGAGCAGCCCGCTGGCGTCGACCGCGCGTCAGATCCAGTCGCGGCGCTTGAAGATCACGTAGAGCACGAGCGCCATCGCCAGCATGAGGCCGAGCGCGAACGGGTAGCCGTAGTGCCACGCGAGTTCCGGCATGTGGCGGAAGTTCATCCCGTAGATGCCGCCGATCAGCGTCGGCGTGAACAGGATCGCGGCCCACGACGAGATCTTCTTCGTCTGGTCGGCCTGGGCGATGCTGACTTCGGAGAGGCGTTTGGTCTCCAGGGCGAGGTTCACGCTGAGGACGTTCTCAAGCAGCGCACGGAAGCCGGCGGCGCGATCAGCGGCGTGGAGCGCCTTCTCCTCGGCGTCGCGCACGAACCTCAGCTCCTCGGCCCCGAGGTCCCGCCGCTTGACCACCTCGGCGAACAGCGTCACGAGCGGGCCGGTCGCACGTTGGAACGCGATGACCTCGCGCAGCAGCTGGTAGATGCGTCGCAGTGGGTCGGCCTCGGAGCGGAAGACCTCGTCCTCGATCTCATCGATGTCGTTCTCGAGGCCGAGGATCACCGGCTCGTATGAGTCGACGACCTCCGTGATCGCGGCGTGCAGGATCGCCGACGGCCCCTTGGCGAGCAGGTCGGGGCGGCCGCAGATCTTGTCGACGAAGCCCTGGAGCGGAAAGATCCCGCAGCGGCCGAGCAGCACGACGAAGTCCGTGCCGACGATCAGCTGCAGCTCGCCGAACTGCACCTCCTCGGTCTTGTCGAGGTAGCGGGCGGGGCGCAGGATCAGGAACCGGGTGTGGCCGTAGCGGTCGACCCGCGCGCGGACGTGACGGTCGTGCGCGCGCGAGATCGCCTGGGGATCGATGCCGAGCTCGGTGCCGATCTCGTCGATCTGCGCCTTCGACGGACGCGGCACCGCGTACACGCGCAGGTTGGGCTCCTCGGCCGAGTCGGGCGGCAGCGGCAGGCCGTCCTTGAAGAACGCCCGGTGGATCTCGCCGTGCCAGTGCTCGCCCATCACCGGCGAGCTTAGGGCGCCGAGCAGGCGGCAACCGGCACCGGGCTAGGCTCAGTGGCCCACGATGGCCCGATCCCGCACCAAACCAGCGCCTCACGACCCGGTCGACGGCCGGCGGATCGTGCGGCTGTTCGCGCCCTACCGCGCGCGCATTGCTGCGGTCGCCGGCCTCATCGGCGTGTCGGCGCTGCTCGGCCTCGCTCAGCCATTCTTGCTGCGCGAGCTGATCGACGTGGCCCTGCCGCAGAACGACACGGCCCTGCTCACGTGGCTGGTGCTCGGCATGGTCGGCGCGGCGCTGCTGGGCGCCATCATCGACGTGTGGCAGTCGTACCTGTCCAACGACGTCGGCCAGCGCGTGATGCACGGCCTGCGCGCGGCCGTCTACGACCACCTGCAGAAGATGTCGCTCGCGTTCTTCACGAAGACGCGCGGTGGCGAGGTCCAGTCGCGGATCGCCAACGACATCGGCGCGATGCAGGGCGTCGTCACGTCGACGGTGACCTCGCTCGTCGGCGCGCTGACGACCGTCGTCGCGACGCTCGTGGCGATGTTGGCACTCGACTGGCGCCTGGCGCTCGCCACCCTCGTCGTCGTGCCGTTCTTCGTGTGGCTGTCGCGCACCGTCGGCGACCAGCGTCGCCGGATCACGACCGAGCGTCAGAAGCGCCTGGCCGACATGTCGGCGATGGTCGAGGAGACGCTCTCGATCGGCGGCATCGTGCTCGGCCGCACGATGGGGCGAGGGGCCGATCTGCGCGGCGAGTTCCGGCAGACGTCGAGCGACGTCGCCGACCTCGAGGTCCGCGCGGCGATGGCCGGCCGCTGGCGCATGGCGACGGTGCAGCTCGCGTTCGCGGCGATGCCGGCGCTGGTGTACTGGATCGCCGGCTACGCCAACGCGCAAGGCTCGGGCTTCGTCACGATCGGCACCCTCGTCGCCTTCACCACCCTGCAGACGCGCCTGCTGATGCCGATGGTCACGCTGCTGCGCCTCGGCATCCAGCTGCAGAGCTCGCTGGCGCTCTTCACGCGCGTCTTCGAGTACCTCGATACCCCCGTCGACCTCGTCGAGCCCGAGCAGCCCGAGCAGGTCGACCCCGTCAGCGTGCGTGGCCGGGTCAAGTTCGACGATGTCTCGTTCGCCTACGACGAGCGCTCGGGTGGCGCGCTCACCGGCGTCGACCTCACGGTGGAGCCGGGCACGACGCTGGCGATCGTCGGCGCGACCGGCTCAGGCAAGACCACACTCGGCTATCTCGCGGCCCGGCTCTACGACCCGACGGGCGGGCGGGTGCTCATCGACGGCCACGACCTGCGCGACCTCTCCGCGCAGACGCGCTCCGAGCTGGTCGGGGTGGTGTCGCAGGAGACGCACCTGCTGCACGCGACCGTGGCCGAGAACCTGCGGTTCGCCAAGCCAGACGCCACCGACGACGAGCTGCGCGCGGCCGCCCGAGCCGCGCAGATTGACGACCTGCTCAGCAGCCTCCCCGACGGCTACGACACCGTGGTCGGCGAGCGCGGCTACCGCTTCTCCGGCGGCGAGCGGCAGCGACTGGCGATCGCGCGCATCGTGCTCCGCGACCCGCCGGTCCTGATCCTCGACGAGGCCACGAGCGCCCTCGACACGCGCACCGAGCAAGCCGTGCAGGAGGCGCTCGACGCGCTCTCGGCTGGCCGGACCACGATCGCGATCGCCCACCGCCTGTCGACGATCGCCGGCGCCGAGCAGATCGCGGTGCTCGACCACGGGCAGGTGATCGAACGCGGCAGCCACGACGAGCTCGTCGCCGCCGACGGCGCGTACGCGGCGCTGCGGTCGGCCAGCCGCACGGCGGCCGCCGACGACGACGCTGACGAGCTCGAGCCCGAACCGGCGTTGTAGGTAGCCCTCGTCCGACCGGCGCGGGCCTCGCTGCTGCCGGTTAGCGTCGGGAGGGAATGGCCGGTCTGCGATCACTGCTCTCCGGGGTGCTCCTCATGATTGCCAGCGCGTCGGCCGTGGCGGCGATCTGGTGCGTCTGGGCTCAGCGGCAGCTGCTCGACACGCCGGCGTTCACCGCGCGGTCGGTCGAGGTCATCCGCGATCCGGGCGTGCGACAGGAGACCGCGGCGTTCCTGGCGGGCGAGCTCGTCGCGCAGCAGTCGGCCGTCCGGCAGGCCGCCGACCTGCTCCCGGCGCGGCTGCAGGCCTCGGTCGACAGCGTGCTCGCGGGCGGTGGCGAGGTCGCGGAGGCGGCCGCTCTCGAAGCGCTGAAGTCGGGCAAGTTCGACGCGCTCTGGGCTGAGGCAATGCGCGAGACCCACCGCGAGTTCACGCGCTGGCTGCGGGCGTCGGCGAACAGCCCCGCCGTCGAGCTCGACCTGCAGCCCTTGGTCGAGCGCCTGGCCGAAGGCGTCGGGCTGCCCGCCCCGCTGATCGCCGCCGGAGCCAAGGCGACCGACACCGGCGTCGTGATCATCCAGGCCGGCCAGTACGAGGAGACGCGCCAGTTCGCGCAGCGGCTGCAACGCGGCGCCGCCCTGACCGCGCCGCTCGCGATCGTCGCCGCGATCTTGTCGGTCGTGTTCGCGCGCAAACGGCGCTGGGCCGTCGTGCGGGTCGGTGCCGGCGCGGCGCTCGCTGGGGTCGTCGCGGCGGCGTCTGCACCCTGGATCGGCGACCAGTTCGTGGCAGCGATGTCGAGCGACGGCGCCGCGACGGCGGTCGCCGAGGCGATCTGGGCGAGCGTCGAGCCGCCGCTGACCCAGCTGGCGTGGATCGTCGCAGCCGCTGGAGCCGGGCTGGCGCTCCTGGCGACCGCCTTGTGGCCGCGAGGAGCGCCGCCTCAGCCCACGGGCTAGCGCTTGATCGTCACCTTCGTGGTGGCCCGCTGCGGCGCGCCGCCGGCCTTCGGCTTCAGCGATGCCGTCACGGTGAAGGAGACGGACTTCGCCTTGCCGAGCGTCCTGCGGGCCGACTTGGTGAAGCGCACCTTCACGGTCTTGCCGCCGACCTTCTTCGCGGCGGCCTTCGCTGTGCCGACGGTCTTGCCCTTGGCCTTGACGGTCACCGTAAGCGTGCCGGGCGTCTTGACCGTGAAGGCCACCGGCAGGCCGCCGATCAGCACCTTGCCGAGCTTGAGCGGCTTGTTGCCGCCGACGACGATGCCTTCGCCGCTGGTACCGCCGCCGTTGTTGGCGCCACCGCCGTTGTTGGCGCCACCGCCGTTGTTGGAGCCGCCGCCGTTGTTGGAGGTGCCGCCGTTGTTCGAGCCGCCGCTGCCGCCGTTGTCGCCGGGCTTGGGCGCAGGGAAGACGCGCGCGGGCGGCACGTCAGCCGGTCCCCACGACGGGCTCTTGCCGCCTGGGATCAGCAGCTTCGGCTCTGCGCTCGGCGTTCCGCAGTCCCCGTAGGTCGCCCCGAACTCGGGGATCGCGACGGTGTTGATGCCGGCGCCGTCGCTGTAGGCGAGCGTGGCGCCGCTCGGCGACCACGACACCTCCTCGAACTTGCCCTTGGGCTCGTTGATCTCGTAGCTGCACTGCGTCGGGTAGTTCGTGTCGCCGCCGTTCACGGGCAGGCCCTGCACGTAGGCGAACCAGATGCGCTCGCTGTTCTCCCCGACCACGCCCGCGAGCTTCTTCTGCGAGCGCGTCATGTCGGTGTCCTTCCAGCCCTTGGCCGTCGGGTGCGAGAACCAGCGCGTAAAGCCCGTCTTCTCGTCCTTGCCGGGCTCGTTCATGATCAGATCCTCATTGGGCGCGATCGACGCATCGGACTGGAACGTGCGGTCGTTGCCGACCCAGAACGGGTGGATCCAGCCCGACTGGCGGCGCATCCCCGGCTCGTCCCAGGCGGTCAGGCGAGTCGGGTGCGTGTAGGCGGTGCCCTGATACATCCGCTTGAGGTAGCAGCCGGTGCTCGGGTTGCAGTACGGGTCCTGCCCGATCCACTGGTAGTAGTAGGTGTAGGCGACGGTCTTGCCGTCGGGCGAGATCACCGGGTCGTACGGGCCGTAGAACTGCTTCGTCGGGTCGCTGCCACTCGAGACCGGCGTCTTGATGTCGGCGAGCACGTTGCCCTGCCGGTCGAGGTAGGCGATCGTGTCGCCGTGGACCGCTGAGAGGTGACCGTCGTCGGACTGGCTCACGGCGCTGTAGCCACCGCCGTCGGTGACTTGGTACTGGCGGGCGCCGTCGGCGGTCGACAGCCACACGCTGCCGTCCTTGACGTAGGCGATCGAGTCGGCCGAGGCCGTCTGCGCGACGGCGAGTGACGTGAGCGTCGCGGCGGTCGCGACGACGGCGGAGAGGTGAAGCGTTCGCATGATGCAGCGAATCTGCCCGCGATCACCGCCCCGCACATCGGGGCCCTACCCCTAATCAGGCCCCACGGTTTCCGCGGCGACCCCAACGCCGAGGGCCGCCGGCCTCGCGGCTGCACCATTCCGCTGGTCAACAAGCAATGATCTGGCGCGCGCCGCTCGCCATCGAAGTGTCGGTCGTGGGCCGCGACGGCTACTCGACGAACCTCCCGCTCGACAGGGAAGTCGAGGGGCCAATCCGTGTATCGCTGGCCGGTCTTCGGGCTCCCGAAGTTCATCCAATGTTCGCCGCCCGGCTGCGCGTCTTCGCTGACTGGCACCTCGCTGCCGGACACGACGTCAAGATCATCGGGCCCCGCGATACCCAGACTGCTCGGCGGCTCGCAACGCTCGGCACCGCGCTCGGCCTGACCAAGGAGGTGCTGGACCTTCCAGCACCGAGTCCTCGGAGCGACGTACTTCCTCTGACCAAGTTTCGAAGGTTCCACGACGTCGAGGATGTCGCGGAGGCCGCGGTCGAGCTCCTGCACCAGCAGACTGGCCTCTTCGGCGAGTGGGGCGACGCGGTCCATATGGCGATCAGTGAGCTCTGCGACAACGCGCTGCAGCACAGCAACAGCGAGCTCGGCTCGTACGTTGTCGCCGACAGAGTTACGAGCGAGAGGTTGCTCTTCAGGCTCGCGATCGTGGACCTCGGAGTCGGCATCCCGGAGCACATACGCCGCCGCCACCCCGAGTGGCAAGACGACACCGGAGCGATCTCGCGCGCGCTCGTCCGCGGGGTGTCTGGGACCGACGATCCTCACCGCGGAAACGGGTTCGCCGAAGTCTTCGACTTGGCACTTCAGACCGATTTGGTCCAGGCGTCGTCGGCAGCGACCCTCGACATTCGTTCCGGCAAGGGCCGCGTACGAGCAGAGCTGTTTGGAGGCAACCCCGTCTACTCAGACCCCGCAACCGATCGGCCTCGCCAGGGCACATGGCTGACCTACACGGTCACGACCGCGGGCTAGCTCGACGTCGTCCGTCCGAGTAGCTACGGTGACGGCAATGACCGGTACGGAGGAGTGATGACACGTACCTTCAAGTTGAGCGACTTCGGGCGCTCGTTCGCAACCCGCGGGCGCGGGTCTGAGCTGCGCCAGACGATGCTCGACGAATTTGGCAGCGACGAAGCGGTGCTCATCGACTTCGCCGACGTCACGAACGTCAGCTACTCGTTTGCCGATGAGTTCATCGGCCGCCTCGTGAGCGAGTCAGGCCTTGATCTCAGCGCCGCGAACATGACGCCTCGGATCGAGCAAACCGTGTCGCGCGCCCGCGCGAACCGGACCAGCGTCTGCGGCTAGTCAACTCGCCACCCCAACGCCGAGGGCGGCCGGCAGCTCGTTGCGCGTCTTGATCTCGAGCTTGCCGTAGACCTTGCCGAGGTGGACCTCGACCGTCTTGCGGGTCACCCAGAGCTGCTCGGCGATCTCGCGATTCGTGCGGCCCGCTGCTGCGAGGTCGGCGACGCGACGCTCGCTTGGGGTCAGCGCGTCTACGCCACGCAGGGCGACGCGGCGCGGTCGGGCGCCCGACGCGGCAAGTTCGTCGCGCACGAGCCGATCGAGCAGGCTGGCCTCGCAGGCTTCGGCGATCTCGAGCGCGCGGCGCAGCGG
>JAEZDB010000004.1 GCA_023429855.1 Actinomycetes bacterium | reverse complement strand
CGCCGGGCTCGCCGCTGCCGCTGCGTCTGCGCTGCTGGCGCCAGGCGCGCTCGCCGCCGATTCCGCGCCGCGCGTGGTGCCCGTCAAATTCAAGGACGGCACCGATGTCCGCGCTGCCGGTGACCGCCTGACGTTCGGCAGCGCCCCGGTGCAGCGGCGCATCGACCGCGTCCTCGGTCCCGCCGTTACGGCCGATACGGAGCCGGTGTTCAACCAGAGCCCGGCCGCGCTCGACGCCGACCGCCGCGCCCTCCGCGCCAAGGGGCACGACGTTGCCGACCTCGCCGCGTACGTGAACGTGGAACTCGAGCGCGGTCAGGACGTCGCGGCGCTTGTGACGAAGCTGAAGGCCGACCCGCAGGTGGAAACGGCGTACGTGCCGCCCAGCGCCGTGCCAGCGAGTCTGCCCTACGCCACGCAGCAGGCGGCGATCTTCGCGCCGGCCTCGGCCAGCATCCCCGGTATCGGCGTCACTCCAGCCGCGACGGTGCCCGGCGCGCTCGGCGAGAACGTCGACGTGGCGATCATCGAGTGGGGGATCGACTTGGGCCATGAAGACCTGCCGCGTGACATCGCGCGCATCGGAACGGCGCCCAACGGCAACCCCAGCCACGGCACCCAGACGGCAGGAGTCATCGCGGCGTCGCGAAACGCCTTCGGCATCGACGGCATCGCCCCGGCCGTCAAGGTCCGCCTCCGCCCCCTGGAGCGTGGCCGCATGGCAGCCGCGGTGCGCGATTCGCTCCAGGCTGTCGGCCCCGGCGACGTCATCGAGATCGCCTACCAATCCGACAACAAGGAGAACATCGAGGTCGACTTGGCCGTCCACGCGGCCGTCAAGGAGGCGGTCGCTGCCGGGGTCCACGTGGTCGAGGCCGCCGGAAACAGCAACTTCGATCTCGGCGACCCGAAGTGGCAGGGCATCTATGCCCCGGGAGCCGAGTCGGGCGCGATCATCGTCGCGGCCGGGTTCCCCCCGGGGTGTCAGGGTTTCGTGCCGCGCACACGGATCACCAGCCAGTCGAACTACGGACCGCGGATCAACGTCCAGGCGCCAGGGTGGTGCGTGCCCTCGACGGTGCACTACCCGTGGTCTCCGCTGGGTGGCTATGGCGACTACACGGGAACCTCAGCAGCATCGGCCGTGACCGCCGGAGTCGTCGCGGCACTGTCGTCGGCGTACGAAGAGGCAACCGGCGTCCCGCTGGCGCCGCGGGCTGCCCGCCATGCGCTGGAGACGACCGGGACTCCGCAGGCGGCCGAGGAACCCCTCGACATCGGGCCGCAGGTGAACCTCAAAGGGGCGATCGACGCGGTGCTCGCGGTGCCGAACACTGCGATCGAGACGGGGCCGACGGGCTCGGTCACGCAGCCGAGCTTTACGTTCTCGTCGGCCTCGACGGCCGTCACGGGCTTTGACTGCCGGGTGGTGCCGGTCGGCGGCGCGGCGCCGGCCTTCGCGCCCTGCTCGGGCGCGAGCTCGCACCAGTCGGCGGTCCTCTCCGACGGCCAATACCGGTTCGAGGTTCGTGCTCGGAAGGGCTCGACGGGTCCGCTCGATCCGTCACCGGCGACGAAGACCTTCTGGGTGGTGGAGCAGGGCGCGGACGTGCGCGTAGACGCCAGCAGCCAGGTCAACGTCACGGCGGCCCCGGGCCACGCCAACGCGCTCTCGGTCAACCAGTACGTCAACACGTTTCTGATCGAAGACAGCAAGCCGCTGCGCGCAGGTGCCGGCTGCCTGCAGCTCACGCTTGAGGCCGTCCAGTGCGTCTCGGGCAGCGTCGCTGCGGTGCTCGTGAACGCCGGCGACGGCAACGACACCGTGCACGTGAAGTCGACCAAGCCCAACGTCGTGTCGGGTGGCACGGGCGACGACACGCTCGGTGCGCTCGGTCCGGAGACCGACGTGATCGTCGGAGGCGCCGGTACCGACACCGTGTCGTATGCAGCGTCGACCGCCGCGGTGCGCGTGTCGCTCGGCGGAGCCTTGGACGACGGCCCGCTGAACGAGGCGCCCGACTTCATCGGCAGTGATATCGAGGGTGTGATCGGAAGCGCAGGCGCCGACACCCTGAGCGCTGGAGCGAGCGCCGCAATGCTCAACGGCAACGGCGGCGATGACACCCTGACCGGCGGCGCGGGCAACGACCTGCTTGTCGGCGGTGCTGGCGTTGATCGCATAACCGGGGCCGGCGGCAACGACACGCTCCGGGCGAAGGACGGCGTGGCAGGCGAGCAGCTGACCTGCGGCGGCGGCGCCGACACGGTGGAGCGCGACGCAGCCGACGTCCTGGTGGACGGCGCGGCCTGCGAAACCGTGATCTCGTAGCGCCGAGGATCGCCGGGTGGCGACGCTGAGATTCGTCTCGGCGTCGCCGCTGGCGCCCGCTGCGTGACCAATCGCATCGCCGCGAGATTGCACGGTGCCGCCCTACCTGATTCGATCCCTGTGATGGACCGGGGGACTCCAAGCCGCACGTCGGTGCTGGCTGCTGCTGCGTGCGCCCCCTTGGTTGTGTTGCCGCCCATCGCCGACGCCCAACGCGCGACCCCCGAGGACCTCGCCGTGCGCGGCGTCGCCGTGTCGTGGCCAATCGCGGCGAACTCCACGCCGGTGGCGCCCGGTTCGAAGCTGCGCGTCACGTTCGAGCGCCGCGGCCCTGGCCGCCCCCGTTCGGTCGACGTGCGCGTCGTGCGCCTCTCGAAGTCGGGGCGCAAGCTTCACACGCTGCGCCACCAGCGCCTGCGTCGCAGCGGCAAGGTCGTCGTGCAGCTCCCGTCGAAGGTCGGGCGCCGCTACGCCGTCACCGTCCGCTCGGGCAAGATCCGGTCGCGCACGCTGGTGCGCACGCAGCTGCCAGCCCTGCTGCCGCAGCCCGCGCCTGCGCCGGCACCGATCGTCCCGGTCGTCGCGACGCCGCCGGTCCAGGTCCCGTTCAGCGACGGGTCGGCTCCACCCGCACCCACATCTGAACGCGCGCCGGCGATAGCGCCGCCGGCGGCTCCGGCTCCACCTGAGCCCACGTGCAACCTGCGCGAGGAGCTCCTCGACTTCCGCCCGCCGACCGCGGTGCTGCACATCGCGACCACGCCGGCGCGTCCGGGCGAGACGCGCGCCTACGAGGTCGAGAACACCTCGCCGCGCTGCGTCTACGGCGGCCCGAGCTACCGGTGGGAGCGCTTTGAAGGCGAGCGCTGGGGCATCGAGCGGTGGTACACCGTGCCGAATTCGCCGTTCGTGCTGTTCGCGCCACCGAACGTCGGCCTGCCGCCCGGCAAGCGCTGGTCAGGCACCGCGAGCGTGCCGAACAACGCTGCTCCGGGTCTGTACCGCCTCACCGTGCAGTGGTTCGCCGCGCGCACGCTGACGGCGCAGCTCGACGTCACCCGGTAGGGCGCCGACGCGCCGGCGGCACCGCTGCTCCTGGCCAGCGCGCCGCCTGCTGCTCCCTTCTGACCGCGCGCGTAAGAACTCATTCACAGTCCGACTCGGGCGGTCGTGATTTCTTTACGGGGCATCGGAACGGCTGTTCCGCCTGACCACGCGAGATCAAGAAAGCCAGCACCGTGTCCCTCGACGTTCCCCGCCCGTCCCGAGTCCTGACCTCCGCCACGTTCGTCGAGGGCGTCGAGCCGTCCGGCGGCGTGCAGGTCGACTCACGCCAGCCGCCCGAGATGGCGCACCAGGCGCTTCGCGCGCTGCCGGCCGCGGGTGGTGAGGGGCTTGTCGAACTGCTGTGGAACGAGCGTCAGGTCGAGAGCTTCGGGCTGACGCACCGGATCGCCGTGCCGCTCGCTGGGCGCCCGTTCCGCGGTTCCACGACGGCGCTGGCCGGGCTCCTGACCGCGTGGTGGTCGCAGCCGGGGCGTCTCTCCAACGGCACCGCGGCGACGTTCGTCGACGCGGAGATCACCGACACGCCGCTCGCGCCGCCGCAGCTCGTGATCACCGTCACGACCGACGCCCCAGTTTCGGCAGCTCAGGTCGCGAACCTGCGCACGATCCGCGACCTGCGCCGGGCGGTGCGTGACCTGCGGCGCGCGTCGCCGGTCACGACCGTGGCTGGGCTCGCGCTGCTTTAGCTCGAGGGATGGGCGTCTGCGCGGCCGGTAGCGGCAGCTTCGTCGGCAAGCTTGCGACGCAGCGCGCGTGTGCGGTCGCGCGCGAGCGAGACCGACGCCGCCGTGGCGAGGCCGATCAGGAGCTGTTCGACGTCGTCGGAGAGCGTTGGCCGCTCCGAGAACTCAAGCACGATGAACCCGTTTCGTCGACCGGCCGACATCATCGGCACGGCCAGGCACGGCGCGTCGCGGTCGCCGGTGAAGTACTCGCTCGCGGCGGGTGGCAGCCAGCTCGGACGCTCGGACGAAGCGCCAGCCAGCTCACGGAACTTGGCGGTCGGCGTGTTCGACGGGCCGATTCGGCCATGCGCCGAACGCGCGCAGATCAGCCCCGACGAGCCTTCGTGAAGGACGAACGCGTCGGTGGCGGGTGTGTGATCGACCAACTGCGAAACCGCGCCGTCGAGGGCCGCGGCCCCGGCTTCACGCTGGAGCGAGCGACGGGCAGCGGCGATCGCGCTGCACCAGCCGCGGTCGACACCCTCGACCGGCTCGGGCGCCCGCGGGGTCGCGCCGCGCTCGACGGTCTCGACCACATCGGCCGCGGGGAGCTCGATCATCACGGCGATCGCCGGGGTGAAGGCCGGCGCGCCGATCGACCACGCCAGCGACCGTGCCGTGACGCCCGGCGCGGTCCAACTCGGGTGCTGAACGAGCATCGCCCCGGCGCGTTTGCCGGCGATCAGGTGCTGCAGCGGCCGGTAGAGCAGCGATGCCTGGCCGGGAGCAACGATGGCCGTCTCGTGGAGCGCGGCGCGGGCGTGCGCCGCATCGTTGGCCCACAAGAGCGCGAGCGGTTCTGGGCCGTGCACGGCGACGACGGGCGCATCCAGCCCGCCAAACGTCTGCACGAGGTGGCTGAGGTCGGGAACCTGCATGCCGGCGCGGACGCGCGCGATGGCCTCGGCCACCGGCATACCCGCCCCGATGAGCTGGCTCACGGCGAGGATTCGCGGCAGGTCGTCGACGTAGAACCGACGCGTCCCCGTGGAGCTGTCGATCGTCTCCGGGAAGTCGAACCGGCGGCGCCAGGTGCGCACACGCTCAAGACTGACGCCGACGAGGCGTTCGAGCTCTCGGCCGTTCACGCTGGCCCGCGGCGCGTGCTCGACGAGGGCGCTGAGCGGCAGCGTCTCATCGTGCGTCGCCGCGGAGGCGGCCTCGGCGGAGGCCGGGGCGAGGAAGGTCGGTGCTGCGGTCATATGCGGGGAGAAACAGGCGGTCGTTCCGGAAGCGACGTCGCCCGTCCCTGGCGCGATCCATCACTTCCATGCCTGATCTGAGAAAACCGTACGCGTGTTCGCATCGAAATTGGGCACGAGGACGGCGATCTGAGGCAGATGCACTCATTTCGTGCACCAGGGATCTGAAAGGATGCGGCCATCGACGAATCGCCTGAACAGCCGTCCGACCGCGCACCTCGGCGCGACGCTCAGCGCAACCGCGAGCGGCTGCTCGACACCGCCCGCAGCATGCTGGCCGAGCACCCGCAGGTGAGCATGGCCACCATTTCGGCGGCCGCCGGTCTGGGGCGCAACACGATCTACCGCCACTTCCCGACCCGCGACGCGCTGATCGAAGCCGTACGCAGGCAGAGCAGCGACGTCGGCTCTGACCGCCCGGTCGACCGGCTCCGACCGCCGGGCGAACTCGCCAACATCTCGCCCACGCCGCTCTCGATCTGGGACGTGCTCAACAAGGTGCCGCCGTTTCAGCTCGGCGTGCAGATCGTCGCCGAAGCACAGCGACTGCCAGGCGTCACCTCAGCCGCGATCTACCTGATCGACCTCGACGGCGAGCAGCTCCGCCGTCTCGCCGGCCCCGAGACCTTCCCGAGCGTGCTTCCGATCGACATCGCCGTCGGTCCCGAGATCGCCTGGGAGGTCGACGCGCAGCTGCGTGCAGCCGTCGACGAGCTGCTGCCAGGCGCTGCGGTGGCGATGATGCACCTGCGCGGTCGCGCGACCGGCGTGCTGATCGCCGCGGGCGCCGCGCAAGACAGCCTGCGCGAGCTGGCCCAGGA
>JAEZDB010000517.1 GCA_023429855.1 Actinomycetes bacterium | reverse complement strand
AGGCTGGCGCGAGGCCGCCGGAGAGGCGCCCGGCGACGGCCCACGCCACAGCGGCGAACCAGATCGCGCGGAGCAGGCCCGTGGTGTCGTACGGCAGCACGAAGAGCAGGCCGACGAGCACACCCATGAAGCCGAGCACGCGCGGGAGCAAGCCGACGCGCATCGCTTGCATCGACACGAGGGCGATCGGCAGCGCGATCACGAGCGACAGGATGCCGCGCAAGCTGCTGACCGTGAGCATGGTGGAGCTGCCGACCGCGTCGAACACCTCTTGCGGCACGTACGCGGGACCGGTGCCCCTGAACGCGCTGACTTCCAGTACTTCGTGCACGAACGCGGCGATGCCGAGGCCCAGCAGCGCGACCACCGAGAGCGGCTCAAGCCACTTGCCGAGCGTGCCGCCGCGCTCGCGGGCGCCGCGGAGGAGAAGCAGCATCATCGGCACGAGCAGGATCAGCGACAGGCCGCGCAGGCCGTTGGCGAGGATCGTCTCCCAGCCGTGGTCGACGCGGAACTGGGCGTAGGCCGTCCAGAAGCTGGCGGGGAAGTCGGTGCCAGTGGCTTTGGCGTTGAGCGTTTCGACGAGATCGGCGGCCTTGTCGGCCTTCGGGATCCCGTCGCCCGCGGCCAGCTGGTCGACGATCGCGGCCAAGGCGGTGAGGATCGTCGCGGCGACCGCGGTGCGGATCGCGACCGTCTTCTGGGCGGCTTCGCGGGCGAGGACCTCGTCCGGCGTCGGCAGGGGGCGGGGGGTCGCAGCCATCGCGGCCCAGTCTAGATGGCCGACCAGCCCCCACGGAGCCCGGTCGGGCCGACTCCAGGGAGGCCAAGGAACGACGCACTATGCTGCCCCGCAACCGGTCTCTCGCGCGCCGCCTCCATAGGCCCGCCCCCGCACGCGTCGACCCCTCTTCCTCCGACCTGCCCTTCCGTATGTCTGCTGACGCCCGTCCGCCGGGGCCGAGCCCCAACCCGCAGCGCGCCGAGGGATCCGCGGCGCTCACCCCGAAGCAGGCCGAGCAGCGCACAGGCCGTCCGGCCGCCCGGCTTGAGCTGAAGGAGCTGACCAAGCACTACCCGGGCGCCGAGAGCCCCGCGGTCGACCGGCTCAGCCTCGACGTGCCGGCCGGCGAGATCTGCGTCTTCGTGGGCCCGTCGGGCTGCGGCAAAACGACGGCGATGCGCATGATCAACCGCATGATCGACCGCGACGGCGGCGAGATCCTGCTCGACGGCCGCGACGTGAACGACCGCGATCCGAGCGAGCTGCGGCGCGAGATCGGCTACGTGATCCAGCAGATCGGGCTCTTCCCGCACCGTACGATCGCCGAGAACGTCGGCACGGTACCCAAGCTGCTCGGCTGGAGCAAAGCCCAGATCGCCGAGCGCACCGAGGAGCTGCTCGAACTCGTCGGCCTCGGCCCGGAGTTCGCCGCGCGCTACCCGGCGCAGCTCTCCGGCGGCCAGCGCCAGCGCGTCGGCGTCGCCCGCGCCCTGGCCGCCGACCCGCCGCTGCTGCTGATGGACGAGCCCTTCGGCGCGATCGACCCGATCACCCGCGACCGCCTCCAGAACGAGTTCCTGCGGCTGCAGAAGACGCTCGGCCGCACGATCGTCTTCGTCACCCACGACATCGACGAGGCGATCAAGATGGGCGACCGGATCGCAGTCCTGCGCACCGGTGGCCACCTCGCGCAGTACGCCACGCCCGACGAGCTCCTCCTCACGCCGGCCGACGACTTCGTCGAGCGGTTCGTCGGCGCCGACCGCGCCCTCAAACGCCTCGCGCTTGGCCGCGCCCGCGACCTCGACCTCCTCCCGATCACGCGCGTGCGCGACAACGACCCGTCGGACTGGGTCCGCGCGCAGCTCGCCGGCGCCGAGGTCCCGTTCCCGCTCGTGGTCGACGCCGACGACCGTCCTGTGGCCTGGCTCGACGAGCACGACCTGCAGCGCGAGCGGGTCCGCGCCGCCGACGGCTCCGAGGTCGCGATCGTCGACGAGGGCGCCGTCCTACGCGATGCCTTCTCCACGATCCTGCAGCACCGCGTCCGCTACGCCGTGGTGGTCGACGAGCGCGGCAAGGCGCTCGGCGTGCTGTCGGCCTCGCAGATCTCCGGCGTGCTGCTGCCCGAAGCCGAGCCTGCGCCGGAGCCCACCACGTGACCGCGCTGCTCGCCAGCGCGACCGTCCTGGCCCAAGACGGCTTCTTCAAGGACCGCACGAGCCCCGGCGCCGGCGAATCGTGCGTGGCCAATAACGGCCTCTGCCCGAAGTGGATGGTCGACAACGTCGACCAGTACCTGCAGCCGCTCAGCCGCCACGCCGCGCTCACGATCACGGCCGTCGTGATCGGGTTTGCGATCTCGTTCGCCTTGGCGCTGATCGCCGAGCGGCGCCGCTGGCTCGTCGGGCCGGTCACCCAGGTCAGCGCGGTGCTCTACACCGTGCCGACTCTCGCGGCGTTCTTCCTGCTCATTCCGATCACGGGCCGCGGCTTCGTCACGGCGCAGGTGGCGCTCGTCGCCTACACGCTGCTGATCCTGTTTCGCGGCGTGCGGACCGGCCTCGACGGCGTCCCACCCGAAACGGTCGACGCGGCCAGGGGCATCGGCCTGACCGACCGCCAGCTGCTCTGGCAGGTGAAACTGCCGCTCGCGCTGCCGCAGATCATCGCGTCGCTGCGGGTCGCCAGTTCCACCACGGTCGGCCTCGCGACCCTCGCGTTCTTCGCGGGCGCCGGCGGGCTCGGCGGCAAGATCTACGACGACCTCACGTTCAAGAGCAACGTCGTCCTCGCCAGCGCGCTCTGCGTGCTGCTCGCGGTCGCGCTCGAGATCCTTCTCGTGCTCGCGCAGCGTTCGCTCACCCCGTGGATCCGGGCGGCCCGCGCATGAGCACGCTCGCCGCCGTCGCCGAGCCGCTCTCGCAGCTCCCCGTCGCCTCGCTCTTCGGCGACGCGATCGACTTCATCCTCCACGAGCAGCAGTCGATCGACGGCACCCCGATCGGCGGACCGGCCCAGCTGTGGGAGCTCACCGTCGTGCACCTCACGCTGTCGGGTGTGGCGCTCGCAGTGGCGTCGCTGCTGGCGATCCCGCTGGGCCTGTGGCTCGGCCACACCCGCAAGGGCGAGCTCGTCGCGATCGCCGCGTCGAACGTCGGCCGCGCCGTACCGAGCCTTGCACTGATCGCGCTGTTCGTCGCGTTTGTCGGCACCGGGTTTGTCAACGTCGCGCTTGCGCTCGTCCTGCTCGCGATCCCGCCGATTCTCACCGGCACCTACGTCGGCGTCGCCGCCGTCGACCCGGAGATCGTCGACGCCGCCCGCGGCCAGGGCCTCACCGAGCGCCAGATCGTCCGGCAGATCGAGCTGCCGCTGGCGCTCGCCTCGATCTTCGGCGGCCTGCGCACCAGCGCCGTCAACGTCGTCGCCACGGCCACGATCGCGCCGCTCGCCGGCGTGCTCACGCTTGGCGACCCGATCATCGCCACGAGCGTCTACGGCGACGCCGGCCGCCTCGGCGCGTCGATCCTCGTGGCGCTGCTGGCGCTGCTCACCGAGCTCGGCTTCGCTCAGGCGCAGCGCGCCGCCACACCGGCGGCACTGCGTCCCACCAAACGTTCGCGCTGGCGCGGCTCCCCGGCTCCGCCGGTCCTCGCGCCCAGCACAACCACCCACACCACCGACTCCTAGGAGGCTCCGCATGGCTACCTTCGCCCGCACCCTCACGGCGCTCGCTCTCGCGGCCGCGCCCTTCGGTCTCGCCGCCTGCGGCGACGACGAAAAAGACACATCGTCGAAGAGCGGCGGGTCCACGCCCGCCGCGTCGACCACGGCGATCACGAAGAACGACGCCAACTCGGCGATCACGATCACGCTCGGCTCGAAGAACTTCACCGAGCAGCAGGTGCTCGGCGAGGTCTACGCGCAGTCGCTCGAGGCCGCCGGCTACACCGTCAAGCGCGACTTCGGCCAAGGCGACGAGAAAGCCGCCCTCAAGGCCCTGCAGGCTCAGGAGATCGACGCGTACCCGGAATACACCGGCACCGCGCTCGGCTCGTTCTTCGAGGTCCCCGGCGACGAGATTCCCAAGGACCCGACCGAGGCGTACAACCTCGTGCAGACCAACTTCGAGAAGGAGGGCATCGCGGCGCTGCAGCCGACGCCGTTCACCTCCTCCAACGAGGTGGCCGTCACGAAGGAGACGGCCGCCAAGAACAGCCTCGTCAACATCTCCGACCTCGCGAACGTCGACCAGGACTTCACGCTCTACGGCTCACCTGAGTGCCGCAGCCGCATCGACTGCCTCAAGGGCCTGGAAGACGTGTACGGCCTGAAGTTCAAGAAGTTCACGCCCGTCGACATCTCGCTGCGCCACGAGGTGCTGACCTCCGGCAAGGCCGACGTCTCGATCGTCTTCACGACCGACCCGCAGATCGCGCGTGACGGCTTCGTGCTCCTCAAGGACGACAAGAAGATGTTCCCGCCCTACAACTCGACGCTGCTGGCCCGCCAGGACGTGATCGAGAAGGCCGGCCCGGACTTCGAGAAGACGATCAACCTCGTGAACACGAAGCTCGACAACGCCGTGATCCAAGAGCTCAACGCCAAGAAGGACATCGACAAGGAATCGGCGGCCGACGCGGCGAAGTCCTACCTGACCGAGTTCGGCTTCGTGCAGTAGCCGAGCTCCTGCAAACGGGCACGCTCGACCGAATGTCGAGCGTGCCTAATGCACCGGTTTGACCGACCGAACATGCGCCAGCTATGGGGGGTGAGCGCTCAAGTGGATCAACCAGACACCGATCCCTGGAGTGCAGGCGGCATCCGCGCTCCCCACGGGCAGCGCTCCGCCCTCCGGGTTCTCCATGCCGTATCCCCACCCCTTCCCGCTCCGCTCCGCGCTGGCCGCTCGCCTCATGGCGCTGGTGGCCCTCGTCGTCGCCTGCGCCGCCATGGCGCCGGCCGCCGCGCGGGCTGACGGCACGCCGAACCTCTCCCTCGCCGTCGACGCGCAGGACACCGTCCTGTTCGGCAAGGACTCGAACGTGTCGCTCACCACGACGAACCCGCCAGGCGTGACGGGCTACAACCTGTCGTACCGCGTCGTGCTGCCGTCGGGCGTCTCGTACGTGGCGGCGAGCGCGGGGGCCAACGCCGGCGAGCCGGTCGCGATCGCGAACCAGCCGGCCGTCAACCAGACCACGCTGCTGTGGAGGAACCTCGGCGACCTCGGCCCCGGCAACACGCACGCGCTGAACTTCCAGGTAAGGCATGCGCCGCTGTCGTTCGTCGTCGGGTCGATCTTCACGATCAACGGCTCGGTGTACGCGGGCACCGACGAGCGCTACCCGCCGCAGTTCACCGCGAGCGGCCTGGCCGACGGCGCGGTCGCCAACCCCTACACGGGGTTCTCGGCCAACAAGACCGACACCACCCGCCTCACCGCGCTCGAGATCGACAAGACCTCCGACAACGCGCCCGAGGGCGAGCTGCTGCGCGGCGTCCACGCCAATCAGACCGTCTACACCGTCACGGTGCGCAACAACCAGCTGGCGCCGACCACGCACCTGCAGGTCGACGACTACCTGCCCGCCGGTCTGGAGTTCATCGGCGGTTGCGGCAACGTCGGCGTCGACCACACCACGAACGCCCCGACCAACTCGGGGTCCTCGCAGGAGTACCCGGGCGCCGGCGCGATCCCCGTGGCGCCTGTCGCGGGGTGCGTCCAGCCAAACCTCGTCGAGACGCTCAGCACCGATCCGCCCGGTCCGGCACCGAGCGGCGTCTACACGCACGTCCGCTGGTCGACGCTCGGCACCGTCGCAGCCGGCGGCACGGTCACGCTGAAGTACCGCGCCGCGGTGCCGCTGCGCGCCAACGCGACGACCTGGACCGGCGGCGTGCCCTCGACCACCACCGGCCTGCAGGCCGCGAACCTCAACAACAACTCCGGGCCGGAGACCGCCGACGAGGCGACGATCACGAACTACACGCGCGCTCAGGGCGACTGGAACGACACGGTCTTCCAGACGGCCGACGGCAGCCTGGCGCGCACGATCGAGGACCTGGCGATCCAGAAGACCGCCCAGTCGCCCGCGACCCTGACCCAGGGCGGCGTCAACCTCTGGGACCTCACGGTTCGCACGTCGGAGTACCGCAGCGCCGAGAACGTCGTCGTCACCGACACGGTGCCCGACGGCCTCTGCCCGCTGTCGTCGACGTCGAACTTCACGCAGACGCCGCAGGGCCCGGCCGACGTGGCCGACTGCTTCACGGGCCCTGACCCCAGCGTGCCGTACGCGACGGTGCAGGAGAACAGCAGCGGCACGTTCTCGGTCGTCTGGAACAGCGCCTCGGTGCCGGCGCTCGCCGAGCTCCCGCCGAACGCGACGCAGACCATCACCTTCGCAACCCGCGCGCGCGCCCACTACCAGGAGGCGTTCGAAGACACGACGCCGCTGCTCTCCGGCGACGCCGTCACGAACAACGTGGCGGTCGCCGCCAACGCCCGCGTGATCTGCGCTGGTGGCGTGGCCTGCCCGCCTGGCGCGCCGACCGGCAACGAGATCGCCAACCTCGGCACGCTCTCGACGGCTGTCGCCGATGCCTCTAGCGATGCGATCAGCGCGAGCGGCCCCGTGCTCGACAAGAAGGTGGCGACGACCTCGGACGACTGCACCACGGCCAGCTACACCGACGGCAGCCCGGTCCCGTCGTACCGCCCGGGCGACCGGATCTGCTGGCTCATGCGGGTCGACTACCCGGCCAGCCTCAACACCTCGGCGGCGACCGTGTCGGACTTCCTGCCGCCGTCGCTCACGCTCGACACGGCCTTCGCGACCGGTGGCGACGAGGCGACCGCCAACGACACCGTCGGCGCCGCGACCCTCGATTCGACCACGGCTGTCCCCGGCCCGGGCGGCCGCCTGCAGTGGACGCTGCCCGGCGGCTACGTCGGCACGTCGCAGGTGTTCGAGCACCGCATCGCCACGCGCGTCGGCCTCCCTGCTGGGTCAGCCCTCGCCGATATCAACCGCAACGTCTTCAAGACCACGATCCAGTCGACCGGCGGCGTCACGTCGCCGCTGCGCGACGACGCCCCGTACCGCCTCTCGATGCCGGTGGTCGCCACGGAGAAGCGCGTGACCGAGCTCGACGGCGCGCCCGTTGGCGGCTCGGCCGGCGTCGCGACGCAGGTCGTGCGCGGCGGGCAGATCGTGACCTACCGCGTGCGTCTCACGAACGCCGGCGACCAGACCGCCGAGCGCACGGAGACCTGGGACCGCCTCCCGGCCGGCGTGACCTGCGCCGACGTGGCCGCGAGCGCGCTGCCGATCTCCGACGGCGGCGTCTGCGACGGCGACATCATCAAGTGGGGCGCCACGCCGGCGATCGGCCCAGACGTGCCGCAGCTCGCCAACAAGGACCTGACCTATTCGGTGATGGTGCCGACCACGATCGAGCCGACGCAGGCGCTGACCGGCGCCGCGGGCGTGCGCGCCTTCCAGACGCCGACGAACACGGGCGGCATCTTCGTCTACGTCCCGAGCTCCAACATCGACCCGGCGCAGGAGCCGTCGGCCAACGTCGTCTCCCCGACCAGCTCCGCGTCGATCACCGGTGCGATCCCGACGATCTCCCAGACGCGCGACACGGCGATCACGGAGACGAGCGCCGGCGTCGACTGGAACTCGAACGCGACCGCCACGATCGGCGAGACGCTGCACTACACGGTCAGCGCCACCGTGCCCGCCGGTGTGACGGTGCGCGACTTCGAGGTCACCGACGTGATCCTCAGCCGCCAGGAGTACGTGGCCGCGAGCCTCACGCAGACGGCCGGGCCGCCGGCCACGCTCGGCATCACCGGCACCACGATCTCGCTGTCGCTCGGCGCCTCCTACACCGCGCCGACGGGCACCGACACGACGTTTACGTTCACGTTCGACACGACCGCGCGCGACGTCAACACCAACTTCCGCACGGGCGTCGACCTCTCCAACGGCGCGAACCTGCTTTACACGCCGCCGGGCACCGCCAGCGGCGGCGCGCGCACGACGACCCCGTCGAACGTGGTCACCACGCCGATCGTCGAGCCGGCGCTCACGATCAACAAGTCGGCCGACGTCGGCACGCAGCCCGTGGTCGGCAACCAGGTCATCCAGTACACGGTCAACGTGACCAACACGACCGGGTCGACGAGCCCCGCGCATGAGACGACCCTTGTCGACGTCGTCCCGTCCGACATGACGCCGCTCAACGCGGCGGGCGACCCGATCGCCGACGGCGAGTCGACGCTCGCCGGCGGCGTGTGGAACCTGGCCGCTCGCACGCTGACCTTCTCGCCGAGCGCGACGATCTACCCGGGCAACACGGAGACCTTCGTGTACCGAGTGCGGGTGAACGACCCGGCCGTCGGTGGCAAGAACCTCACGAACACGGCCACAGCGACGACGACGAGCATCGCGGGCTCGGTCGCTGGCGAGCGCACGATCGCCAGCACGCGCACCAACGGCTACACCGTCACGGCGAGCAACACGCTGAACGTGCTCACGCCGTCGGTCACGAAGTCGGTTGCCGACGTCAACCTCACGATCGGCCAGCGCACCACCTACACAGTCGACGTGACCATCCCCGCGAACACGATCAACTACGACGCGATCGTCAAGGACACGCTGCCCGACTCGATGGACTTCGACGGGTTCCTCTCGGCGAGCTGCATCGCCGGCTGCACACCCGGCCCGACGACGCCGACGATCCAGCCCTACAGCCCGGTCGCCAACGCCGGCACGGGCACGATCACGCTCGCGTGGGACCTCGGCGACCTCACCACGCAGGCCGCCGTCGCCCGCACCTTCCGGCTGACCTACGGCACGCACCTGCGGGCCACACACCGCCTGGGCGGTAGCAACGTGGTGCGCCCGCAGACCTCGGTCAACTCGGTGCGCGTGATGGCGAACCGGACCGACAAGGTCGGGGCGTTCAGCGCCGGGACGATCCCCGCAGGCACCTACGACGACACCTCCGCGGCCGCCACCCGCACCGTGACGGCCGTCGAGCCCGGGTTCACGGTCGACAAGCAGATCGGCGTGAACGCCGGCGCCTACGGCAACGGCCCCGTGCTCGTGCACGACGGCGACAGCCTGAAGTACCGGGTCACGGTGACCAACACCGGCAACGCCCCGGCGTACGACATCGAGGTGACCGACGTGCCGAACGCCGAGATCACCGGGCTGACGACGACCGCGGGCACGAGCACGACCTGGGTCACCGACCCGTGGGCCGCCCCCGGCGACGACATCAAGTGGACGATCCCGGGCCCGATCGCCGTCGGCGCCACGGCGACGATCACCTATACCGCGGCGCTCCCGGCGGTCACGTCGATCAAGGACGGCGACAACTTCGACAATACGGCGCGCGTGAGCCAGGGCTGGGGCGTGCCGCTCGCGACCCGCACCGCCGACGGCTTCGTCTACCGCTCCTACACCTCGGTGACCGACCTGACGCGGGCGACCTTCGACTCGCCCACGATCACCGTCGACAAGACGACCGGCTCGGGCTCGGGCCCGGTCTACCCGGACTCGGCGGCCGTGCAGGTCGGGCAGGCGTTCACGTGGCGCGTGCGGGTCACGAACTCTTCTGGGTCGGAGTCGGCCACGGCGCTGTCGATCAACGACGTGCTGCCGCCGAACTGGACCTACGTGGCGGGCTCGGCGACGTTCGCGCCTGGCGGCGCGAGCAGCCCGGTGGTCACGCCGAACGCCGGCGGCGACGTGCTCAACTGGTCGACGGGCATCACGCTCGCGCCGGGCGGGACGACCGTGCTGAGCTACCAGGCGCGTCCGAGCCTCGCGGCCGCAACGACGCCGGGCACCGGCGCGGGGAATCCTCATGTGAACACCGCGACGGCGTCGGTTCGCAACAGCGCGGGGCACCTGGCCGACGAGAACGGCGCCTTTCTCGGCGCGGCCAATACGGCGCAGGCGATCCTCAGCGTCCCGGCGCTCACGGTCACGCAGACGCCCGACAGCGGCGCCTACGCCTCGGGTGCGACCGTGCCGTTCCAGATCGTCGTGCGCAACACCGGCAGCGTCCCGGCGTCCAACGTCGTCGTCACCGACAGCTTCCCCGCGGGGCTGACCTACGCGCCGGGCACGGCGACGGCCAGCACGCCGGGCGCCTTCAGCGAGACGGCCGGCTCGACGAGCGCCGCGACCTGGCGGATCACGTCGATCGCTGCCGGCGCCGCGACGACGATCACCGTGCCGCTCGCGACCGACCCGGCCGCGCCTGCCGGCACGACGCTGACGAACACCGCGTCGGCCGTGTCGGACCAGACCGCGACGGCCGCGACCGACAACGGCTCGGTCGTCTTGACGCCGAGCGCCGACCTCGCCGCGACCAAGTCTGCGGCGCCGAACCCGGCGACCGCCGGCCAGGCCGTGGCCTACACGATCGGGGCGACCAACCACGGCCCGTCGGTCGCGCAGAACGTCGTGCTGACCGACGTGCTCCCGGCCACGGTCACGTTCGTCTCGGCGCCTGCCGGCTGCAACTACGCCCCTGGCCCGCACCGCGTCACCTGCACCTTCACCGGCGCCACGGCGGTTGGCGCGTCGCGGACGGCCGTGATCAACACGCGCGTCGTGCCGGGCACGACGACGAACGCCGACAACACCGTGACCGTCTCGTCGGCCACGCCCGACGCGACGGCACCGAACAACACCGCGACCGCGCTCGTGCCGGTCGGTGCGCGCGCCGACCTCTCGCTCACGAAGACCGTGACTGACGCGTCGATCGGCAACGGCGACACCACCGCCTTCGACCTCGGCTACGCCAGCGCCGGCCCGTCGCATGCGGCTGGCGTGCAGATCGTCGACACGCTGCCGGCTGGTCTCACGTTCGTGAGCGGTCCCGCCGGGTGCACGGCGGCCGGCCAGGTCGTCACGTGCACCCTCGGCACGCTGGCCGACGGCGACACGGGCACGCGGCGGATCGTCGTGCGCGGCCCGACGATCGGAG
>JAEZDB010000514.1 GCA_023429855.1 Actinomycetes bacterium | reverse complement strand
GGTCCGCGAGCTGATCGACGACATCCGGATCGGGATGATCACGAACGTCGACGGGCCGGCCGGCACGGCGGGCGTGGCAGCCGGGACGGGGTTCTGGGCGGAGGCGGAGGCGGCGCTGGCGACGGCGGCGACGAGGGCGGCCGGGAGCGCGAGCGCGCGAACGGCGGTGGGAACGCGCGAAAGCATGGCCTCCACGGTAGCTGGGCGGAGGCGCCGAGATCGCAGTACGCGCTGCACCTCACGGATGGCAGTGCGCCCGGTCGCCGCGTTCATGTGCCTGGACTGATCGGCGAACTCGGTACCCGAACGGCGGCGAGCGGTAGCAACGGGGCGGTCGCGGGCATCTGGGGTGGTCTACCCGGCGTGACGCCTGGCAATCCACCCCGGTTGGACCGACGGGCGGCTCGGTCTTCTCGATCTGGGGCCTGCTCGTCGGGGTGGCCGTTGGCGACCCTGAAGTGCTCGCCGCGCTGGGCCGTCGCGCGATCTAGGGCGTCCCCGGGCGATCGCCTAGCCTGCGGCGGTGATGGCCGACGCCGCTGCTCCGTCCGACGCCCCTGAGATCCCCGGCGCACCGGTCGTCGGCGAAGACGGCGAGGCGCGCTGCCCGTGGGGCGCCGCGCCCGGCCTCTACCGCGAGTACCACGACACCGAGTGGGGCGTGCCCGTCCACGGCGACGCGCCGCTCTACGAACGCCTCACGCTCGAGGCGTTCCAGTCGGGCCTCGCGTGGATCACGATCCTGCGCAAGCGCGACAACTTCCGCGCGGCGTTCGCCCGGTTCGACCCCGACGTGGTCGCCACGTTCGACGAAGCCGATGTCGAGCGTCTGATGCAAGACGCTGGCATCGTCCGCAACCGGGCGAAGGTGCTGGCGGCGATCAACAACGCACAGGCGACGGTCGCGCTGCGCGACGACGGCGGACTCGACGCGCTCGTCTGGTCGCACGCGCCGCAGGAGCCGGTCTTTGCGGAAACGATGGGCGAACTGCCAGCGCTGACGGCCGAGTCGAAGGCGCTGGCCAAGGCCCTGAAGAACGCGGGCTTCGTCTTTGTCGGCCCGACCACGGCCTATGCGCTGATGACGGCGGTCGGCATCGCCGACGGGCACCTCGTCGGCTGCCACCGCCACGGCGAGGCCGTCGCCGGCCGCTGACGCCGGCCGGCGTCCCCTGTGGGCGCGACGGGCCAACGAGCGTCGACCCAAGCGGCGAAGAAAGCACGAACATCGCCGGAACTGGCCCGGCGCCGCTGCAGACCTCGGTATGTTTTCGCGCATGCGCCTCTCCCCGGCCATTGCTGCTGCCGCGGCCTGCTTCACGCTGCTGGCGTCCGATGCCGCTGCCGCGACGATCGCTCCGCCCGGCCGGATCGAGGTCTCGCGCCGCGTCGATCCCACGCTCGACCCGTACATGAAGACCGAGCTGTTCAAGACCCCGCTCAGCGCGATGACCTTCAACCAGCAGTGGCTCAGCACGCACGCGCGCCCGCTGGTGGTGCACGACTCCGACCCGACGGTGAGCCTGAACCTCACCGGGTGGGCGACGAAGCCGAAGGTGTCGGTCTACTACAACGCCACGGGCGTCAACCAGTACCGGCCGATCCAGCTCGCGCAGGCCAAGAAGTTCCTCCTCAGCGTCAAGGGTAAGCCCGTCTACGTCGACGGTTGGCGCGCGTTTGATGTGACGAAGCCCGCGGCTCGCAAGTGGTGGCTCTACGGCACCGACGGCAAGGCGTCTTGTCATGAGGACCGCGACCAGCGCGCCGCCCTCGACCTGCTGGCCTGCGGCTACACCGGGCTGTGGCTCGACAACGCCCTCACCACACCGAAGCAGGGCTTCGCTCCGACGCCGAAGATCCGCGAGAAGACCTGGGCACGCGGCATGCTGACGATGCTCAAGCAGCTGCGCAAGCTCAAGCCGAAGGGCACCACCTTCACGATCAACACCCACTGGACCGACACGGACTTCGGGTACGCGAAGAAGCCGAAGCTGAAGAGCTCGGCTGGCGCGGTCCGCGCAGCCAAGTACGCCGACCAGGTTGTGATCGAGGGCGGAGCGATCGACCCGGGTCTGCACTACGCGCTCAACGCCAAGCAGCCGTGGTCGTACCGCCGCCTCCTGAACTTCGCCGACGGCATGCACAAGCAGCGCATCAAGCTGCAGTGGGAGAAGACCGGCAGCGCCGACCTCACGCGCAACAAATCGCCACTGCGGGGCGCGCCGAAGCTCGTCGCGATCCCGTCCTGCATGGATCGCGACCTGTCGAAGCCGTGGGTCCTCGGCGACACGGCCTGGCAGGCCCACGTGCGGAGCGCCGCCTTCAACTACGCGACCGCGTTGCTCACCTGGGCCACGGGCGACGCCATCGGCGACATGTGCGAGTACCCCGGCCGCGGCTGGCGGGGGTACGAGGCTGACCTCGGCAACCCGGCGGGGAAGCGGACGGAGCGCGGCGGCGTGATCATGCGCCAGTACACCGGCGGAG
Source organism: Actinomycetes bacterium (assembly GCA_023429855.1). Classification (GTDB taxonomy): domain Bacteria; phylum Actinomycetota; class Thermoleophilia; order Solirubrobacterales; family Solirubrobacteraceae; genus JAGIBJ01. Next base: position 2,399 of record JAEZDB010000514.1, on the reverse strand, counting down.
TGGTCGCCGTCAACCCGTCCGATAAGGCCGTGAACTTCACGGTCCCGGGCGGCCGCAGCGGCGTCGACCTCGCGTCGACCGTCTGGCCGCTCAGCACCACGCCCGTCTCGGTCGTAAAGCTGGCGCCGCGCACGGCCGCCGTCGTCAAGTATTAACGGGTGCCGGCGTCGCGGCGGCATCGCCGTCCGGCGCGCCCGTCGCTGCCGCGCCGCCACCGGTGCCCGCAGCCAGGTAGTCACGCAGCGCTCGGGTCGCCGGCGACACGAGCAGCTTCTGCGCCGTGATCAGGCCGACGGTCGGTGAGATCGTCGGTTCAGCGAGCCGGTAGACGCGGGTGCCTTCGGGCAGCTCGCGGTCGTCGAGCCAGCGGTCGGCGACGATGCAAGAGTAGCCCGAGCGGCCGAGGTCGACGAGTGCCGGCACCGAATCGGCCTCCACGCGCGGCTCGACTCGCACGCCGGCGGAGCGCATCGCACGGTCGACCATCGTGCGGTTCTGCAGGCTCGGCGACAGCAGACATAGCGGCAGCGTTGCCGCCTCCTCCCAGGTCACGGTGCTGCGCCGGCTCTTCCACGCCGGGTCCGACGTGACGAGCACGAGCGTCTCGTCGTAGAGCGGCAGCGCCTTGACGCCTGGCCCGAGGGATTCGGAGATGTAGACCAGCGCTGCGTCGAGTTCGCGGCCCAGGATGTGCGCGACCGCGTCACGCGCCGGCAGCGTCTCCGCGCGCACCTTCACGCCGGGGTGGTCGCGCAGGAACGGCGCGAGGACCGTGCCGAGCCGCGCGCTCGCGGTCGGGATGACGCCCAGGCGGATCGTCCCCGTGAGCCCTTCGCGCAGGAGCGCGGCCTCCTGCGCGAGGCCGTCCATCGACGAGATCGCACCGCGCGCCCACTCCAGCAGCGACCGGCCTTCTTGCGTCAGCTCCGTCGCGTGCTCGCGGCGGTCGAGCAGGACGAGCCCTAGCTCCTTCTCCAGCTCCTTCAGGCCGGTCGCGAGCGACGCCACGGACACGCGGCAGGCGGACGCCGCGCGGCCGACGTCACCTTCGCGCGCGAGCGCATCCAAGAATCTGAGTTGACGGAGCAGCATCAGCTTTGCGGCCAACCCTAATCCGCCCAGTGCACCAAGTCGCGGTCGACGCGTCAGCGGCGCCCACGCCTCACGGGTCTGTCGACGTTGGTGCCGGTTCTGGGCGTGCATGTCGACGGACGGGATGCGGCGTCGACGTTTCAGGGGTTTACCGCGCCGGCGACGTCGGCGGTGAGGTTGCGGCGCGAGTAGACGACGGTCAGCGCGCCCGCGATGGCGAGCGTGAGGAACGCCGCGGCCGGCACCGAGTAGAGCGCGCTCGTCACCCCGGTGAGCACGGCGACGCCGAGGTTGCCCGCCAGCCAGATGACCGCAGAGACGACGCCCGCCGCCTCCGGCATCCGCCGCTCGGCGAGCTCCAGCAGGATCGGCAGCGCGGGCACGAGCGCCGCGCCGACGAGGGCGAAGAGCACGGCGAGCACGCCGATCGGCACGTCGAAGGCGGCGAGGCCGACGGCGACGGTCGCCACGGAGATCGCGCCGGTCAGCGCTTCGCGCTGCCGACCGCGCCGGGCCGCGGCAGCTGGCAGGAACGCCGCCACGAGCAGGCCGGCCAGGACCATGCCGTCGATCAGGAGATCCGCGGTGTCAGTCGCGTAGCCGCGCTGCTCGAGCAGCGGCTGCGCCCCGCCCAGCAAGGCGCCGAACACGCCGAAGCCGCCAAACGCGAGGACGGCCAAGACCCGCAGCCCCGGATCGCGCAAGACGCGACGGATCCCGGCAGCGTCGACCTCGTCGGCGAGGTGCGCGGTCGTCGTGTGCCGCACGGCCCACGCCATCCACACACCCGTCGCCACGCCGAGCGCGGCCTGCGCCTGCAGGAGCGGCCGCAGGTCGCCGCCGTGGACCAGCGCGAGCGGCATCGTGTAGCCGAGCAGGATGCCGAGGAAGAACCCGACCGAGCCGGCGGCGATGCCGGCGGGCCGCTGCTCGGCTGGCAGGTGCGCGCGGGCGACGACGATCAACCCGCTGAGCAAGATCGGCTGGCCGACCGCCACGACGACCTGCCCGGCGAGCGCCGTCTCGTAGGACGCGTCGCCGAGCAAGCGAAGCACGCCGCCGAGCGCCGTCAGCAGCGCGCCTACGAGCAACGTGCAGCGCGGGGCGCGGTCAAGCAGGTGGCCGGCCGGGATCGCCAGCAGCACGTAGAGCGCCGGGTAGACCAGGTTGAGCGCCGCGATGGCGCCGGTCGACACCCCGTAGACTTCCGCCGCCTCGGTCGCGACCGGCGCATAGGTGAGCCAGAAGACCTGGGTGACGCCTGCGACCGCGGCGGTCGCCAGCACCGGGTTCCATCCCCGCAGCGC
>JAEZDB010000511.1 GCA_023429855.1 Actinomycetes bacterium | reverse complement strand
GTCTACCGCCGCGTGGCGGGCGGCACGAAGAACGGCGTCGACGAGTAGCGCTCGCCGGAGTCCGGTAGCACCACGGCGATGCGCTTACCCCGCGACTCGGGGCGGCGCGCGACCTCGAGCGCGCCCGCGAACGCAGCGCCGCAGGAGAGGCCGGCGAGAATGCCGGCGCGGCGGGCGAGCGCCCAGGCCGTGTCGATGGCGTCGTCGTCGCTGATGGAGAGGATCTCGTCGATCAGGTCGCGCTGGAGCACCGGCGGGACGAAGCCCGCGCCGATGCCCTGGATGCGGTGCGGGCCTGCGTTGCCGCCGCTCAGCACCGGCGAAGAGGCCGGCTCGACCGCGACGACCTCCAGCTTCGGCAGGCGCGCCTTGAGGTAGCGGCCGGTGCCCGTGATGGTGCCGCCGGTGCCGACGCCGCAGACGAGCACGTCGATCTTGCCGTCGAGCTGCTCGAACAGCTCGGGGCCCGTCGTGGCCTCATGCGCAGCTGGGTTGGCCGGGTTCGAGAACTGGTCGGGCAGGAACGCGTCGCCCGAGGCAGCAAGCTCGCGTGCCGCGGCGACCGCCTCGTTCATCCCGCCCATCGACTCGATCACCTCGACGCGCACGCCGTAGAGCCGCAGCAGCACTTCACGCTCGCGGCTCATGCCCTGAGGCAGCGTCAGCACCAGCTCGTAGCCCTTGGCCGCGCACACGAACGCCAGCGCGATGCCCGTATTGCCCGAGGTGGCCTCGACGATCGTGGTCTTCCCCGGTTCGATCCGACCCTCAGCCTCGGCCGCGTCGATCATCGCCTTGCCGATGCGGTCCTTCACCGAGCCGCCCGGGTTGAACACCTCGAGCTTGCCGAAGATCTGCGTGCCCTCGGGCGCGAGCTGGCTGATCTCGACCACCGGAGTCCGGCCGACGAGGTCGATCACGGAAGACACGGCAGAGAGGCTCACCAAAGAGACACTATCCGGAACCCCGGACCAAACGCCTAAACCCGGTGCACTTCTGGGGGTTTAGGCGCCGCCGCGCGCCTCACGGTCCGCTTTAGACCTTTTGCCACGAGCGGGATAGTCGTAGACGATCCGCAGCATCATGGCGGTGAAGTCCAGTACCGACTGGGCGTCGGAGACGCTAGCTAGCACGATCTCGTGGTTCTGCTGGTTGCTGTGCTCGCGGATCTCGTCGATCCAATCGCGGGCATCCGTGGGGACGACCCCGTTGTCCTCGAGAAACCCAACGTAGTAGGCAAAGGCCTTTCCCTCTTCAGCACCTTTGTCCACGGCAGCATGCATGAGGATTTTGCGACAAGCCAGAACGGCCGCCGTCGGTCCTTGCCCACCAGCCGCGCGTCGCGCTTCCTGGTAGAGCGCGGCCACGTCCTCCGGAAGGTTCTCGATGTTTTCGCCGTACAGCGGAGGTGGCGAAGTGGCAGATGGGTCGTTGGCGCGGATCACCGACGGCAGGTCGCATCGCGGGCACACAGCCGAGTAGACACGAGCAACTCTGTGCATCCCGCCCACGTGCTCAGTGGCCTGCCACCCGCGATTGGAAGAGACCTCGCGTCCGCAGAACCCGCAGCGCCAACTCTGCGTGGTGATCTCCTGCGCGTATTCCCAAGCTGAAATGGCTAGATCCAGTACATCGGCGCGCCCGCCGCCTCGTCTTCGCGCACGACCTCTTCGAGGGTGCGGCGGGCGAGGGCGCCGCGGAGGGCGTCGCGGGGGCCGTTGAAGAGCGGGTCGGTGTCGACGCCGACTTGGCCGTCGATGGCTTCGACGACGTGGAGCAGGCTCACTTCGCCGATGGCGCGGGTAAGGAGGTAGCCGCCGCCAACGCCGCGCTGGCTGCGCAGGATGCCGGCGCGCTTGAGCTGCACGAAGAGCTGTTCGAGCTGGGTGAGTGAGAGCTCGGAGCGGCGGGCGACCTCGGCGATCGCGATGGCCTCGCGCTCACCGCCGGCGCGGGCGAGCCCGACGAGGGCGCGGACGGCGACGGCGGACTTGTCGGAGACGAGCAACACGGCGAACCAGACTACCTCTCGGGCAAGACAGCCCACGGAAACCGGACCGAACGGGTCCAGTCTTGGCGCTGCTAGGCGGTGACCGACAGGCAGGTCACGCCGAGCGTGGCGCTCTGCACGACGAGCTGCTCGGAGAGCTTCTGCGTCTTGGCGGCGAGCCGCTGGGACTTCTTCGGATCGGCGTACGACACGGCCTGCAGGCGGACGTTGTCGGACAGGGCCGTGATGGTCCCGAGCCAGGCGCGGTAGTCGGACCGCACGCTCGCGGGCGGATTGAGGTTGCCCAGGGCGCCCATGAAGTCGTTGAGGGCATCGCTGAAGTCCTGCGCGGCAGCAAGGATCTTGACCGGGTCCTTGGTCTTGGCGGCGGCTTCGCCCTCCTTGGAGACCTTCAGGATGCGCTTCTGGCCACCGGCGCAGACGCCGGCCAGACGCGCGCGGAACTCCTCGACCTCGGGGTCGGCAGAGCCGATCGGAATCTCCTGGTCGGAGTCGTTGCCGCCGGGCGAGCCGTCACGCATAAGGCGCTCGGTCTCCTCCTGCTGCTTCTTCTCCAGCTCGGCCAGCTCCTTGCGGCGCTCAAGCGCACGCTGGGCGTCGCGCGCGTCTTCGTCGGCGTAGCGCTGCTGCTCGGCCTTGTCGGCCGCGGTCGCGGAGTTGGGGAACGTCTCGGGGCCGGCGTTACCGGCGTCGATCGTGCCCTGGATCTCGGCTTTGTCGTAGCCGCCGCCGCAGGCGGCAAGACCACCAGAAAGCGTGATCGCCGTCACAGTACCCACAAAGATGGCGCGACGGTTGCGCGAGTGACGAGGGGGCATCATGAACAACGGTAACCAAGACGACCTGGAGACAGACCCAGGCCTGTTGACGGGCCGCACAAGAGGCCCGCCACGTGGCGGATCAGATGGCGGCGCGGGAAACGCGCCGACCGTCGCAGATCTCGGGTGGCGTGCGGGTTAGAGCCAGCCGCGCTCGGTGGCGATGAGGACCGCCTGAGCGCGGTCGACGGCGCCGAGCTTGCCGTAGATGTTGTGCAGGTGCGTGCGGACCGTCGAGGTCGACAACCCCAGCTCGTGCGCGATCTGCTTGTAGACGTTGCCGGCAGCCAGGCGCTTGAGCACGTCGACTTCGCGACCGGAGAGCGGGCACGGGTCGACCTGACGCGGCTTGCTCTGAATCGGGTACGGCAGGTCGTAGAGCACGCCGCGGAGCTCCGACGGGCCGATGCCCACGGCGCGAGCCGTCTTCAGCAGCTCGTTCGGGTTCACGCCCTGGCCGGAGCTGTAGTGCGCGAGCATGTCGGCGAGGCGCACGAATGCGGCTTCCTCGTCGGCGTCGGGCGAGTGGTGGCGCTCGATGATCGACGCGACGTGCTTCGGCAGACCCCAGCGGCGGGCGAGGACGCCGCCGACGAGAGCGTGGTCGACACCCAGCTCGCGGCGTTCCTTCTGGACGCGCTCCTCAGGGGTGCGGGCGCCAGCATGGACCTGCGCCGGGTAGCCCGGGTAGGCGTGCATCAGGACGAGCTTGCCGATGTCGTGCAGCAGGGCCGTGATCATCAGGCGGTCACGGTGCTCGTAACCGACCTCGACCGCGATGCGCTCGGCGGCGCGCTGCGTAGCTACGCCATGGAGGCGGAAGCGCTCGGGAGCGCCCTCCCACACTGCGGAGCGCTCGAAGAAGTCAAAAGTGCGGGTCTGCGTCGCGAGGGCCTGCACCGCGTCGGGCGAGAGCAGCTCAACGGCGGCGACAACCGAGTCGACGCGGCCACGCGAGCGGCCGTCGATCTGGTTCGCCAGACGCATCACGGAGATGACGAGGGCGACGTCGGACTCCACGGCTGCTACGACGGCGCCGACGGAGAGGGGCTCCTCAGCGACGACGCGCAGGAGGCGGTTCCGCGACTCGGCAAGAGCCGGAAAGGCCTCGAGGGCTTCGAACGCTGCAGTCAGACGACGGCCGTGGCCCTCGTTCTGCGAAGCAGCGATGTCCGCGGCGGAGCGCGGATCAGCGGGAGTTTGGTTCACAGCGTGTGCCTGGATCGTCATGCGTCATTCGTGGAGTGGGAGACTCAACTGGGTTATCGGACATCCGTCCCTGGAGTTGAGGAGAATGTGCGATAGGCGCGAGTCCACTCCCGAAATGTGGTGAGTACCCGCCCAAATGCGGGAGATATTGGGCGCGGCACGGCGGGGTCATGCGGCGGGCACGCCCCCAGCGATCGCCGCGTCGATGCGCCGCAGCGTCTCGTCCTTGCCCAGCAGCGCGGCCGATTCGAAGATCCCCGGCGACACCGTCGTGCCCGCCAGCGCGACACGCACCGACTGGAACACCTGCTTGGGCTTGACCTCAAGCGTGGCCGGCAGCTCGCGCAGCGTCGCCTCGACGTTCTCGAGCGTGAACGGCTCCGTCGCCGCGAGCGCTTCGCGGGTCTGCGCGAGAACGCGCTGGCCCTCGTCGTCGAGCCACTGGTTGCGGGCCTTCTCGTCGTCGGTCTTGGGACCGTCGAACAGGAAACCGGCGAGCGGCCAGAAGTCGTGGAACGTGGAGATCTTCTCCTGCGAGATCTCGACCGCGCCGCGCAGGCCCGTGCGGCCCGTGTGCTCCTCGAGGCGCGCCGTGAGCTCGTCGACCGACAGCGCACGCAAGTACTTGCCGTTGAGCCAGCGCAGCTTCGTCTCGTCGAAGCGCGCCGCGTTCTTCGTGACCTTCGCGAGGTCGAACCGCTCTTCGAGCTGCTCGCGGGAGAGGATCGTCTCGTCGTCGGCGTCGCCCCAGCCCAGCAGGGCCAGGTAGTTGATGACGGCCTCGGGCAGGTAGCCCGCGTCGCGCAGCTCCTGCACCGACGCCGCGCCGTGGCGCTTGGAGAGCTTCTTGCCGTCGGGGCCGTGCAGCAGCGGCAGGTGGGCGAAGACCGGCGGCTCCTTGCCGAGCGCGGCGTAGACGAGCAGCTGCTTGGGCGTGTTGCTCAGGTGGTCCTCGCCGCGGACCACGTGGGTGATCTCCGTGTCGATGTCGTCGATGGCGACCGCGAGGTTGTAGAGCGGGCGGCCGTCGGCGCGCGCGATCACGGGGTCGTCCATGTGGACGTTCTGGAAGACGGTGTCGCCGCGGATCAGGTCGTGAACGACGGTCTCGCCCTCGGGCACGTGCAGGCGGATCGCGCCTTCGCCCTCGTCGGTGCCGCGGTAGCCCTTGTCGGCGCCGTGCTCGTCCTTATAGGCGCGCACGTCGTCGGCGGTCGCGTTCGTGCGGTAGGCCAGCCCCCGCGCGAGGAGGTCTTCGACGACCTCGCGGTGGCGCGCCTCGTGCGAAACCTGGCTGATCGGGCCCTCGTCCCAGTCCAGACCCAGCCACTGGAGCGCGTCGATGATCTGCTCGACGTTCTCGGGCGTCGAGCGCTCGAGGTCGGTGTCTTCGATGCGCAGGACGAACTGCGATGGCTCGCCACGACGAGCCGCGCCGCGCGCGGCGAGGTGGTTGTAGAGCGCTGCACGGGCGCCTCCGATGTGGAGGGCGCCTGTCGGGGAGGGAGCGAAGCGGACGCGCATCTGAGCCAATCTAGTTCAGCGGACGGCCGTGTGGGGTGAACCCGTGCGTCCAGGCGCCGATGCGACGGGCGCACCCCCGCGCGGCCAGGCGAACGGCGTTACGCCTGAATCCCAGTCAAACGCCGTAGTGCAGGCTCGATTGCGTGCAGGTCGGCCTGGATCGTGGCTTGGAGCGCCTGCCACTCATCGTCCGTCGCCACCTCTCCGCGGAAGACGGTGAACGTGACCTCCGAGCCCAGGCCGTTGTGGAGCACGCGCATCGGGTTGAGCTGCTTGGAGCCGTCGGGCTGCGTGACGACGTGGTCGGCAACGAGGAACGCGTTGTGCTCGGCGAACTCGACGGTCCACTCCCCCGCTCCGCTGTCGACGACCCACACGCCGTCGCGCTGCTCGACCGACTTCGCGAGGCCTGCCGCCCAGAGCGGCAGGTGGCGCGGGTCGACGATGAAGGCGTAGACCTCGTCGGGCGGCGTCTGGAGCGTCGCCGAGAGCGTGACGGCGGGAGTCGGAGCAGGCACGCGTTGACCGTAGCTCGCGCCCGGCACCGCGTGGGAGGACGCGGGCGGGCGACGGTCGCCGTCGGCAACCGCCGTCGGCCGGCCACTTGGGTCAGCGAAGCGCCTCAGGAGGGCCGTCTGCCGACCCGAAAGGCGTTAGGCGGCCCGCGCGTCGCCCACGAGCGCCGCGATCTCGGCGGCAGCGGCCGGGGCGGCAGCCGGCTCGACCAAACCGAAGCCGACGAGCAGCAGGGCGTCGGGACCGTCATCGGTCGCGAAGACCTGCACGCCGCGGGCCTGGCCGGCCATGACGAGCTTCCACGGCTCGAGGTCGCGGATCCGGACCGCCAGGTTGAGCCCGGCTTCGACGCCGCTGATCGGCGCGCCCGGCAGCGTCTCGGCGAGCGCTTCAGCCAAGGCCGCACGCTGCGCGGCGCACCGTCGCCGCAGCCGGGAGATTCCGCGGTCAAACGCGCCGGTCCGCAGGTACTCGGCGACCGAGAGCTGGATCAGGTTCGACGGCGCCCCGCCAAAGGAGACGCGCCAGGCGAGCACCTCGTCGACGAGTTCGGGCGGCATGACGAGCCAGCCGATCCGCACGGCGGGCGACAGCACTTTGGAGGTGGTGCCCATGTAGAGGACGCGGTCGGGAGCGAGCCCGTGCAGGCTCCGCACGCCGCGGCGGTCGTAGCGCAGCTCACCGTCGTAGTCGTCCTCCAGCAGCCAGGTGCCGTGCCGCCGCGCCCACGCGACGAGGGCCGCGCGGCGCTCAGGCGCGAGGGGCACGCCAAGTGGCATCTGGTGGGCCGGCGTAATCAGCGCGGCGCACACGTCGGCGGCAGCAAGCGCGTCGACGTCGATGCCGTCTTCGTCGGTCGGGATCGGCACGAGCTCTACTCCCGCGCCGATCAGCGTCGCGCGGTGCAGTCCGAAGCCGGGGTCTTCGACCGCGACGCGCCCGCCCCGGGCGATCAGCATCGGCGCGAGGCCGTGGAGCGCGTCGGTCACGCCGGTCGTGATGGCGACATGCTCCGGGCCCGCGACGACGCCGCGCGAGCGGGAGAGCTGGGCGACGACGGCCTCACGCAGCGTGAGGGTTCCGGCGCGATCGAGCGAGCCAAGCTCGGCCTCAGTGGCGTCGCGGAGCGCCGTGCGCTGGGCCGCGGCCCAGGCTCGGCGGTCGAGCGTGCCGATCGGCGTGTTGGCCGGGTGCAGGTCGACGCGGACCGGCGGGATGGCCGGGCTCGGGATGGCGTCGGGCGAGGACGACCCGGCGCCGGCGCCGGGCACAGGCAGGTGCAGGTCAGGCGCCACGCGCACAGCGCCGCCCGGGACGCTCACCAGCACGCCGTGCCGCAGCAGCCGGTCGTAGGCCTCGACGACGATGCCGCGCGAGACCTCGAGCTCGGCCGCGAGCGCCCGCGTGCTCGGCAGCGCGGCGCCGGGGCCAAGCTCGCGGCGCACGATCAGCTCGTGCAGCAGGTGCTCGACCTGGTCGGGCAGCGGCGTGGCGCTCGCGCGGTCGACGGC
>JAEZDB010000504.1 GCA_023429855.1 Actinomycetes bacterium | reverse complement strand
GCCGGCCGGGCACCACGCTGGCGGGCCGTCTCGCGGAGCGCGAGGCGGCCCTTCGTCGCTTCAGGACCGGGCACGCGCCGACCTTCGGACGGCGACGCGCCGACTGAAGTCGGTGTCTCGCGGAAGGACGCCCAAATAGGGTGGCTAGCGTGACCCACGCCGAACCAGCTCTCAAGCCGCTCGTCGCCGCCAAAGACCTCCGCCGCACCTTCGGACGCGGCGCCGCGGCCGTCGAAGCGCTTGCCGGCGTCAGCACCGCCTTCCACGCCGCCGAGTTCACGGCGATCGTCGGACCGTCGGGCTCCGGCAAGTCGACGCTGATGCACTGCCTCGCCGGGCTCGACCAGCCGACCGCCGGCAGCATCGTGATCGACGGCGCAGACCTCGCCGCCCTCAGCGACAACGCGCTCACGAAGGTCCGCCGCGACAAGATCGGCTTCATCTTCCAGTCCTTCAACCTCCTGCCGGTGCTCAGCGCGCGGGAGAACATCGAGCTGCCGCTGCGCCTCGGCGGCGCCGACGTCGACGCCGCCTGGATCGACGAGCTCATCGCCACCGTCGGCCTGACCGACCGCCAGACGCACCGCCCGGCCGAGCTCTCCGGCGGACAGCAGCAGCGTGTCGCCGTCGCCCGCGCGCTCGCGTAGCCTCCGACGGTCGTCTTCGCCGACGAGCCCACCGGTAACCTCGACTCGCGCTCCTCCGGCGAAGTCCTCGACCTGCTGCGCCGCAGCGTCGACGAGTTCGGCCAGACGCTCGTGATGGTCACGCACGACGCGCGCGCGGCCGCCCGTGCCGACCGCATCGTCGCCCTCGCCGACGGCAAGATCGTGCACGACGGCCCGATCCCCACCGGCGGCGCCGACGCCGTCCTCGATCTGATGAAGGAGATCGGGCAGTGATCTCCCTGGCGCTGCGGAACCTCCTGGCCCGCAAGCGCCGCACCCTGCTCACCGCGCTGGCGATCATCGTCGGCGTGGCGCAGGTGACCGGCGCCTTCGTCCTCACCGACTCGCTGAACCAGTCGGTCGACAAGCTCTTCGACACCGGCACCCAGGGCACCGACGTCGCCATCACGCCGCGCGGCGAAGAGACCGGCGGCGGGCCGTCTGGCCCGACCGACACGCCGACCGTCTCGCCCGACGTGCTCAAGCGCGTGCAGGGTGTCGACGGCGTCGACCGCGCCGTCGGCGAGGTCTTCGCGGCCACCTCGATCCTCAAGAAGAACGGCGACCCGATCTCCGTCGGGCCACCGTCGTTCGTCGCGTCGCAGACGCCTGTCGACATGACGGCGTGGACGCTGGCCGCCGGCCGCTGGACCCGCGCCGACGGCGAGACGGTGCTCGAGGAGCGCACCGCGGACCGCGGGGGCTACCGGCTCGGTGACCGCGTGTCGATCGTCGGCGAGCGCGGCGTCGAAAAACCCACCGTCGTCGGCATCGCGCGCTTCGGCGACAGCGAGGGCGGCAGCTCGACGGGCGGCGCCTCGGTCGCGATCGTCCCGATGCAAACCGCCGACCGCATCGCCGCGCGCGACGGCCGGTTCGACGACGTCGTCGTCCGCGCCGATCAAGGCGTCTCGCCCGTGGCGTTGCGGCGAGCGATCGCCGCCGAGCTCAAGGGCGAGCCCGTGCGCGTGCGCACGGCCGAGGAGCAGGCCGCCAGCCAGGCTGAGGAGCTCAAGGACCAGCTCGGGTTCCTCCAGCCGATCCTGCTGGCGTTCGGGATCATCGCGCTGTTCGTCGGCAGCTTCGTGATCGTCAACACCTTCGCGGCGACCCTTGCCCAGCGCTCACAGGAGCTGGCGCTGCTGCGAGCACTCGGTGCCACGCGCCGCCAAGTGAGTCGTTCGATCCTGACCGAGTCGCTGCTGATCGGCGTGATCGCCGGCGTGCTCGGCTTCCTCGGCGGCTTGCTGATGGCGCCCGGCATCCTCGCGCTGTTCAAGGGATTCGGGATCGAGCTGCCCGCCAGCGGCACGGTGATCCTGCCGCGGACCGTGATCGTCGCGTTGCTCGTCGGCCCGATCGTCTGCACGCTCGCGGGCATCCTGCCGGTGCGCCGCGCCGCCTCGGTGCCGCCGATCCAGGCGATGCGCGGCGACACCTCGCGCGAAGCCACGACGCGCCCCGGCCCGCTGGCGTACCTCGTGGCGGTGCTCGCCGCCGCAGCCGTGATCGGTTCACTCGTTACCTCCGGCACGCTCGCCGCGATCCTCGTCGGCGCAGGCGCGCTGCTCACGCTCGTCGCGGTCGGGATGCTCGCGCCGCTCGTGCTGAGCCCGGTGATCCGCGTCGTCGGCGCGCCGACCGCGCGCATGGGCGCCGTCGGCGACCTCGCCCGCCGCAACTCTCAGCGCAATCCGCGCCGCACGGCGACCACGGCCGGCGCGCTGATGGTCGGCGTCGCCCTCGTCACGTTCGTGTCGGTGTTCGCCGCGGGCGTGTCGGCGATCGCCAGCGACGCCTTCGGCGACCGTGTCCGCGCTGACCTCGCGCTTTCTGAGCAGAGCGGCATGGGCTTTCCGCCGGCCTCACAGGAGGTTGCGGCGGCCGACCCGGGCGTGCAGCGGGTCGTCGGCATCAGCTTCGGTGGCTTCGACGACGCGAAGACGAGCGATCCGGTCGTCGTCTCCGGCGTCGACGACGGGCTGCAAGACGTCTACGCGCTGCAGTGGGTCGACGGCTCCGACGCGCTCCTGTCGACGCTCGGCCCGAGCGACGTGATCGCCGACCGGGCCTCCGACGTGCCGGTCGTAAAGAACGCGAAGGTGGGCGACAAGCTCCTGCTCAAACGCCGCAACGGCAAGACGTTCATTGCGACCGTCCGCGGGACCGTCGACGAAGGCAACACGCTGCTCGGTGGCGGCCTGATCGCTCCGCGCGAGCTGCTCGCCGGCGACACCGGGATCGCCCGCGTGTTCTTCTCGCTGATCAAGGTCCGCGAGGGGGCCGACGTGGCAGCGGTCCAGGGCCGCGTGACGAAGGCGATGGACGCGAAGTTCCCCACTGTCGACGTGCTCACCCGTGAGGAGCTAGAGGAGCAGATCATCGGGCAGGTCAACCAGCTCGTGAACATGATCTACGCGTTCCTGGCATTCGCGCTGATCGTGTCGCTGCTCGGCATCTCGACGACCTTCACCCTCACGGTGCAGGAGCGCCGCCGCGAGCTGGGCATGCTGCGGGCCGTAGGGGCCACGCGCCGCCAGGTGCGGCGCCTGATCCGCCAGGAGGCGATCCTCACGGGCCTGCTCGGCGCCGTGCTCGGCGTCGCCGTCGGGCTCGGCTTCGGCGCGCTCGTGGCGCGGCTCCTCGCCGACGACGGCTTCTCCTATGTCGTGCCCGTCGGGTCGATCGTCGTGGTCGTCCTGCTGGCCGCTGTGGTCGCCGCGCTCGCCGCGGCCTTGCCGGCGCGCCGCGCCGGCAAGATCAACGT
>JAEZDB010000475.1 GCA_023429855.1 Actinomycetes bacterium | reverse complement strand
CATGGGCGTCGCGCTCGCCACGGCCGCGGACGCCGAAGCCGCCCGCGTCACAGCCCGCGCCGCCGCCGCGCAACTCAGCGTCGCGACCTCGCCGAACTAGGTCGCCCCATGGCGTTCTTCACCCCTGTCGCCCTGCACCGCGACGGCCTCACCCTCACCCCGCTCACGCTCGACCACGCACCCGGACTCGCCGAGGCCGCAGCCGACGGCGAGCTGTGGACGCTCCGGTACACGTCGGTCCCCGAGCCCGGACAGGAGCGCGCCTACATCGAGCGGGCGCTCGTCCAGCAGGCCGACGGCTCGCGGACGCCGTTCGCGGTGATCGACGACGCCACCGGCGACGTGCTCGGCAGCACGAGCTACCACGACATCGTCGACGCGATCCGCCGCGTTGAGATCGGCTACACGTGGTATGCCGCCCGCGTGCAGCGCACGCGGGTCAACACGACCTGCAAGCTGATGCTGCTCGAGCACGCCTTTGAGGTGCTCGACTGCAGCGTTGTGGGCTGGCGCACCGACGGGTTGAACGTCCAGTCGCAGGCCGCGATTGCGGCGCTTGGCGCCCAACGCGACGGCCTGATCCGCTGCCACGGTCCGGCCCGCGACGGCGGCACTCGCGACGCCGTCTTCTTCTCGATGCTGCCCGCCGAATGGCCAGCGGCACGGGAGCGGCTCGAAGCGCGCCTGGCGCGCCATACGGCCGGCACCTAGTCGCTGCCGGGCCAGGCTCTACTTCGGCGCGACGTAGCCGCTGTCGGGGTCCAGCGCGCCGGTGCCGATCAGCACGAGCAGCAGGACGCCGAGCGCGAGCCGGTAGAGGACGAACGGCGCGTACGACTTCGTCCTGAGGTACTTCATCAGCCAGGCGATGACGGCGAAGCCGACGCCGAACGCGATGACGGTCGCGACGATCGTGGGGCCCCAGCCGGTGCCGCCGTCGGCGCCGCCGATGTCTTTGAGCTTGTAGACGCCCGAGCCGAACACGGCCGGCAGCGCCAGCAGGAAGGCGTAGCGGGTGGCGGCCTCTCGGGAGTAGCCGAGCAGACGGCCCGCCGTGATCGTGCCGCCCGAGCGCGAGACGCCCGGGATGAGCGCCATCGACTGCGCGAAGCCGTAGATGATGCCGTGCTTGACGGTGAGGTCGGTGAGCTCGCGGTCGCTGCGCGAAAAGCGGTCGGCGGCGCCGAGTAGCAGGCCGAAGAAGATCATCGTGAACGCGATGAGGCGCAGGTCGCGGAACGCCGAGTCGATCGGGGACTCCAGGAACAGCCCGAGCACGACCACCGGAATCGAGCCGAAGATCACCAGCCAGCCCATCCGCGCGTCGGGGTCGCTCGGCCACCGCTTCTCCGGCAGCGACCTGAACCACGCCTTGATGATCCGGACGATGTCCTTCCAGAAGTAGATGACGACCGCGATCTCGGTGCCGATCTGCGTGACCGCCGTGAAGGCCGCGCCCGGGTCGCCCCAACCGGCCATCGCGGAGACGATGCGGATGTGGGCGCTCGAGGAGATCGGCAGGAACTCGGTGAGCCCCTGCACGATGCCCAGGATGATCGCCTCGAGGTACGACAGCGGATCGGCAGCGGCAACCTGGAACATTCGCGGCGGGACTCTATGCGACGCGCGCGCGGCGCGCGCATGTTCGGACGCACGACACGGTCTGCGGCGGCACGACGCATGCCACTTTCAGGTGAGACGGCGTCAAAAGGCGCGTGATTCCGATCACGCATCGCGCGCAAGCAACGGAATTGGAGGGGGTGAACGGGCCCCAGTTGGCGAATCACCCTTCGGCGGGCGTGCGCCGCACCCCAAGTCTGGGTAGGTTCCCAGCGATGACCGACGAGCAGCCACCTGCCGCCGAGCCACTCCGCGTCGGCACCCACTCCGGGTCGTTCCACGCGGACGAGGTCTTTGCGCTGGCGACGCTGCGCCTCGCCCACGGTGCGATCGGCATCATCCGCACCCGCGACGCCGAGGCGCTCGCGTTGTGCGATCTGCGGGTCGACGTCGGCCGCAAGTACGACCCCAAGACGGGCGACTTCGACCACCACCAGGGCGACGCCGGCGAGCGTCCCAACGGGATCCGCTACGCGTCTTTCGGCCTTGTCTGGCGCCAATACGGCGCCGAGCTCTGCGGCAGCGAGGCGATCGCCGAGGAGATCGACCAGACCCTCGTCGCGCCGATCGACGCCGGCGACAACGGCCAGGAGCTCATCGAGCCGGTGTTCGACGGCGTCAGCCCGTACCACCTGGGTCGCCTGATCGGCAGCTTTGGCCCGCAGTGGGACGACCCCGACCGCGAGGCCGCCGAGCAGCAGGGCTTCGGTGAGGCGCTCATGCTCGCCGACGGCATCCTGCGCCGCGAGATCGCCGGCGCGCAGGCCAAGGCCCGCGCGGTGGGGCTCGTCCGCTCCGCGATCGACGCGTCGAAGCAGGGCGACCCGCGGATCATCGAGTTCGACCGCGGCCTGCCGTGGAAGGCCGTCGTGATGGCCGAGGCGCCCGACGCCCTCGTCGTGATCTACCCGCGTGAGAAGGACTGGGGCGTGCAGGCGGTCCCAGCCGACACCGGCGCCTTCGACAACCGCAAGGACTTCCCCGAGGCGTGGGCCGGTCTTGAGGGTGAAGAGCTGCAGACCGTGACCGGCGTGCCCGACGCGACCTTCTGCCACATCGGCCGCTTCATGGCCGTGGCCGGTAGCCGCGAAGGCGCGCTCGCCCTCGCGAAGCTCGCCGTCGACGGCGAGTAACCCGGCGCGCCGGCTGGCGGCTGGCGGCGTGCGTCAGCCGACGAGCTCGGCGTGGCGCTCGCGGTCGTCGTCGCGGGCGCGGACGAGCTCCTGCTCGGCGACGGTCGCCAGCCGGTCGACAAACCGCTTCACCAGCGGCCAGTAGCTCACCGCGATCACGCGCTCCACAGGCCAGGGCGCGTGGCAGCTGATCGCGATGGTGCACCCGTCGACGTCGCGGCGCACCGTGTGGTCGAACGAGACGACGCCGATGCTCCACACCCAGTGGCGGCGCGTCCACGACTTCTCCACCAGGTTGATGCGCGCCGGCACCGGCAGGACGCCGAGCACCCGCACCGCGCCGAGCGCTGAACTTTGCACCTCGGGCTGGCCGAGCCCCCACGCACCGCGCACGTGCGGCGACCACTCGTGCCAGCGGCGAGGCTGGCTCAGCAGCGCCCAGGCAACGTCTGGATCCGCCGCGCTCGGTGTGGAGTAGCGAAGCACGACACCTACGTTACGCCCAACACGAGAGGTCGCGGTGAAGAGTCAGCGAACGGACGTAGTCGGCGCTGGTCGCATCATCGTACGAACGTGCCGCAGCTGGCACCCGCCGCGACGCGCGCAGGGCCGTCCGGCGTGCGGGCGACCAGCTCCATGCGAGGTGGCACGCGAAGCCGGACCTCGAACCGGCCGTTTCGCCCGCTGCGGACCGAACCGAACTTCCGCAGCCGCCCGCCGACCGGGGCGAGCGCCTCGCTGCGGCGGACGAGCTTGGTCTCGGACGGTGACCCTGGCACTCCGACGAACTCGACGGGCACGCCGCGCCGGCCGGAGCTGAGCTCGCCCACGGCCAGCACGGCGCGACCTCGCAGGCGCCGCAGCGCGAGGCTGACGCCCTCCGCGCGGCGCGCCACGCGCAGCTTCGGCAGCGGCACGCGCAGCAGGAACTCCGGGTCGCGCCCGGCGACAAACGGGAGCGCAACCCCGGCGGTGTAGGTCGGACTGGCCCAATCGATCGGCGTCGGGTACAGGGGCGTCGACCAGACCTCGAGCACCGGCGCACCGGTACCGAGCACGCCAGGTGCGGTCGCGACATCGACGAGCACATCGCTAACTGCCCCGGCTGGAAGCGCGAGCTGCGGGTCGACGCGGTCGCCAGCTTGGTACCGCCGGCCGCTGCGCTCGCACCCACCCGAGAACACGATCGCATTGACGGCGGGATCGTCGAAGAGCAGGCCGGGCCCGTCAAGGCTGACGTCGCGAACCGTGGCATGGGCGACCCGTCCGTCGTAGCGGCTCGGCTGGGCGTAGCGGCCGTCGAGCTCGAGATTCATCGCCGAGTCCGCGCCCAGACCAGTCACACGGAGCCGCACGCGGTACCGGCCAGCCCCGCGCTCAGGCTGCGGCTCGACGCCAATGACGGCGATCGGTGCGGTCGCTGCGTGCAGCGCGCCCGGTTCTGGGGCCGCGCCGCTCGCAAGGTCGGCCGCGCGGGCAGGTGCTGTCGCGACCGCCACGTTCAACGCCACGGCGCAGGCGAGTGCCCCGGCGAGTGCAGCGACGAGTGCAGCGACGACGCTGGCGCAGCGTGAGCGGTTCGGAGGTCCCATGTACCGAGCATCGGCTGCGCGCCGACGAATCTTGCGCCGCGCCGCTAGTCGCGGTCGGGGTTCTGCACGCCGTTCGGGCCGCGCTCGCCCAGCCCGCCGCAGGCGATCGATATTCGAGCGCTCTTAGTCGCGGTCGGGGTTCTGTACGCCGTCCGGACCGCGCTCGAACACGCTGACGGCCTCGATGTGGGGCGTCTGCGGGAACATGTCGACGGGCTGGACCGACTTCAGGATGTAGCCGGCGTCGACGAGCTGGCGGGCGTTCGGCGCGAGCGTGGTGGGGTTGCACGACACGTAGACGACGCGCTTGGGCGCGGCGTCGACGATGCGGCGCACGACCTTCTGCGAGAGGCCGGCGCGGGGCGGGTCGACGATGGCGACGTCGGGCTTGAAGCCCTGCTCCAGTAGCGCGGGGAGCGCGGTGCGCACGTCGCCGGCGATGAAGTGGGCCTTCTCGCCGTAGCCCTCGCGGGCGGCGACGAGCTTGGCGTCGTCGATGGCCTCGGGGATCGACTCGATGCCCCACAGCTCGCTGACGCTCGAAGCGAGCGTGAGACCGATGGTGCCGATGCCGCAGTAGAGGTCGACGAGCCGCTCGTACCCTTCAAGCGCCGCGGCGTCGCGGGCGAGGGAGTAGAGCACCTCGGCCATGTCAGAGTTCGTCTGGAAGAACGCCTCGGCCGAGATCTTGTAGGTGATCCCGTGCAGCTCCTCCTCAAGCCGCTCGCGGCCGTGGAGGATGATCGTCTCGCCGCCGTGCGTGATCTCGGACTGCGCGTCGGTCTTCGTGAGCAGCAGGCCGTCGACGTGCTCGGCGACCGTCTCGATCAGCGAGTCGACGTCGAAGTAGCCGCCGCCGACGACGAGCCGCGCCTGGATCTGGCCGGTGCGCTTCCCCTCGCGAATCACGAGGTTGCGCAGGATGCCGGTGCGCGCCTTGCGGTCGAACGCGGGGACGCGCTGCTCGCGGGCCCACTCGACGACGATCCGGCGGACCTCGTTCATCCGCTCCGAGGCGAGCATGAAGTCCTCCACGTCGACGACGCGCCACCACTGGCCGGGCGGGTGGAAGCCACAGGCGATGCCGGCCTTGGCCGGGTCGTTCGTGTCGTCGGGGGCGAAGGAGAACTCGACCTTGTTGCGGTAGCGCCACTGCTCGTCGGCGCCGACGATCGGCAGCATCGGCGGCGCGTCGAACTTGCCGATGCGCACCATCGCGTCCTCGACCTGCTGTTGCTTCTCCTTCAGCTGCCGCTCGTAGGTGAGCACCTGCCACGGCGCGCCGGGGTGGTCGCCGCGGGGCTCGACGCGGTCGGGCGACGGCTCAAGCAGCTTGACCGTGCGGGCCTCGGCGTAGGAGCGCTTGCGCTTGCCCACCTCGGCCAGGACGCGGTCGCCTGGGATCGCGCCCGTGACGAAGACGACGTAGCCGCCGTCCATCCGGGCGACGCCGGCGCCGCCGTGCGCGAAGGAGTCGACGGTCAGCTCGATCTGATCGCCGCGGTTGGGGCGGTTCTCGAAGGGCTTCTCGGGGCGCTGCTCAGACAGCTCGGCGCGGATCGGCGCGGGCTCGGTGGCCGGCGCCTCGGACGTGGGCTCAGAGGCCATGCTTTGCCTTTACTCGGCGGACTTGGTGGGGGTCGCCGGCGCTGCGGTGGCAGCGGGCGACGTGGTGCGCTTGGCGAGCTCGCGAACCCACCACATGCCCAGGAACTGGATCGGCAGGCGCAGGAGCAGCGC
>JAEZDB010000443.1 GCA_023429855.1 Actinomycetes bacterium | reverse complement strand
GCTCCTGGCCGCCCGGCCGCGCGACCGCTACGCCGTGGGGGAGCTGCAGACGGCATCGCGCTGCGCGGCCCAGTGGTTCGTCAACCACCACCTGCGCCCGCAGCCGCTCAGCCCCGACGCGGCGCCGCTCACCGCCGGCCGCATGCGCCACGAGGTCCTCAGCGATGTCGTCCGCACGGTCGTGACCGGCGGGCAGCCGCTTGGTCCCGCGGCGATTCCGGCGCTGCGCGAGGCGCTGGCGGCTGCCGCGGAGCGGCTGGCCGCCCGCGGCGCCGGCAAAGAGACCCAGGCCGAACGGCTCATGCGGGAGCGGGTCGTGGCGGAGGTCGACGCGACCCTGCCCGGCCTCTGCGGCGACGGTCCGCTCGCCCACCAACCGGACGAGTTCGAGCTGCCGTTCGGCACGGGTGTCGGCGCCCAGGAGCCCGGCGACGACGACGCGGCTCCGCAAAGCGGCGAAGACGACGACGCTCGCCCGCCAGTCGTGGTCGAGCGGAACGGCGAACGGCTCGTGCTGGCCGGCCGGATCGACCGCCTCGACCGCAACCCGCGCACCGGCGAGCTGGTCGTCGTCGACTACAAGGGTGCGAATGTCGACCCGTTCAAGGGCGCGACGTGGGTTGAAGCACGCGAACTGCAGGCCGGGCTCTACGCGCTAGCCGCCGAGCAGCTTGCCGGCGAGGGCACGCGGACCGTCGCGTCGCTCTACCAGCCGGTCCCGGGCCCCGCGAGCCAGCCGCCGCGCGGCGCGACCTCGGCCGACCTTCCGGGTCGGCGCGGCCTCCTGCGCAACGACCAGCTATCGCCCGACGAGTGGGACGAGCTCCTCGACGCGCTCGTCAGCCTCGCGGCCGACGCGCAGCGCTGCATCGACGACGGCATCGTGCGCCCCGAACCGGCGCGCTGCAGCGGCCGCGGGTGCCGCTACCCGTGGCTGTGCCGCGAGGTACAGGGGTGAGCTACCAAGAGGAGAGTCTCGCCCCGCCGGCCACGCTCTACGCCCCGGCGAAAGAGCAGCCGACGTTCCGGCCGTCCGACGAGCAGCAGGCCGTTCGCGACCGCGGCCACGCGTCGAACGTGCTCGTCGCCGCCGCTGGCAGCGGCAAGACGCGCGTCCTCACCTGGCTCTACACCGACGCCCACGTCAAGGACGGCATCCCGCTCCCAGCGCTGCTGGCGATCACCTTCACCGACAAGGCCGCCGGCGAGCTGCGCCACCGCATCGCCGGCGAGCTGGCCAAAGCGTCGCTCACCGGCGCCGTCGACCTGACCGACGCCTGGATCGGCACCTTCCACGGCATCTGCATGCGCATCCTGCGCGAGTTCGCGCACCGCCGTGGTCTGGATCCGGCGTTCGGCGTGATCGAAGAGCTGCAGGCGCTCGAGCTGCAGGCCGAGGCGTGGGACCGCGCGGTGAAGGAGCTCCTCGACGAGCACGGCGGCGACGCGGCCTCGCTGATCGCACAGCTTGGCGACCGCACGCTGCGAGCCGCGATCGTCGACTGGTGGACGGCCCGTCGCAGCTCAGGCGAGGTCCACCCGGAGCTGCCGACACCGCACACGAGCGCGGCCGACGTCGCCGCGGTCGCCGGTCAGCTCCTGCGCGCCTGCGAGCAGTACGCCGGCGTGCTCGACGACCTGCAGTCGCAGCGCGCCAACCCGCTCAAGTCGCTGACCGACCGCCTCGCGATCGCGGACGAGCTGGCCGAGGTGACCGAGCAGGTGCGGGCCGAGGCACAGGCCGGCGACCTGGACCCAGCCAACATCGACGAGCGCTCGGCGGCGATCGAGGCGTGCAAGCCCAAGGCGGGTGTGCCGGTCCCGCGTGAGGAACACGACGCCTTGCTCGCCGCCCGCGACCTGCTCAAGCGCAAGCTCGCCGAGCACGTCGCCGGGCCGCGCGTCGAGCTGCTCGCCGACCTCGTCCGCCGGTTCTCGCACGCTTACGAGGACGCCAAGCGCGCAAACGAGCTGCTCGACTTCGACGACCTCGAGCTCGAGGCGCTGCAGCTGCTGCGGGAAGACGACGACGTGCGCCGTCGCCTCGTCGACCGCTTCGAGCGCATCCTCGTCGACGAGTTTCAAGACACGAACCCGCGCCAGGCCGAGCTCGTCGACCTGCTGGCCGGCGGGCCGATGTGGATTCCGGTCGGCGGCGACGGGCGACCAGCCGTCACGGTCGTCGGCGACCCGCGGCAGGCGATCTACGGCTTCCGGCACGCCGACGTGGCGTTGATCGGCGAGGCCGCGGAGCGCATCGAGGACGAAGGGACACTGCGGCTCACCACGAACTACCGCAGCGACGCCGAGGTGCTCACGGCGATCGACGACGCGTTCGCCAAGCTCGATCCGGACCACGAGCCGGTTACGGCGCACCGCGGCCCGGACCGCCTCCCTGGCGGCGGTGCGCGCGTGGAGCTGCTGATCACGAAGGAAGAGCCGGGCAGCAAGGACGCCCCGCTGCCGTCCTGGTCCGACGTGGAGCTCGGCGGCAGCGTGGGGGAGAAGTCGGGGGCCGCGCTGGCTGAGGCGCGGCTGATCGCGGCCCGGATCGCCGAGCTGCGGGCAGCGGAGCCCGACGAGTCGATCACGGTGCTCGGCCGCGCGCGCAGCGTGCTGGGCCCGATCGCCGAGTCGCTCGCCGACCTCGGCATCCCGGCGCTGATCGACGGCGCCGAGGGCTTCTGGGAGCGGCTCGAGGTCATCGACGTGCTCTCGTGGCTGCGTCTCGTGCGCAACCCCGCCGACGACGCCGCGCTCGTTGCGGTCTGCGCCTCGCCGCTGGTCGGACTCTCGACCGACGGCGTCGCGCAGCTCGGTCTGCTCGACGCCGAGCGACGACACGGCGGCCGGCTTGAGGCGGTCCGCGCCGCGGTCTCGGCCGGCGACCAATTCGGCGCCGACGATGCCCGGCGCCTCGACGGCGCGCTTCGACTCCTCGACCGCCAGCGCCTGCCGGGCCGCGCCGCAGACCCGGCAGGCCTGATCGACGAGCTGGTCCTCGCCACCGGCTACGACGAACACCTGCTGCGCTTGCTCGGCGGTGATCGACGCGCCGCCAACGTCGTCCGGCTGCGTCGCCTGGCCACCAACATCGCGGCCAACGGCGGTGACCTCACCGACGTCGTCGAACGCGCCGACAAGGAGGTCGGCCACGAGTTGCGGGCGCCCGAGGCCTCCGTCGCCGGCAGCGGCGCCGTGACGCTGATGACCGTGCACCAGTCCAAGGGGCTGGAGTTCGACACGGTGATCGTCGCGGGGCTCGGGTCGCGGCCGAGGCTCTCGATGCCGACGCTGATCGGCGCCCCGCGCGGCGGTGACCGCCGCCTAGGCCTGCGGCTGCGGCCCTCGCCAGGCGCCCCGCTGCAGGCGCTGTTCGACCATGGCGAGCTCGTCGACGAGCTGCGTGCGCGAGAGGAGGACGAACTGCGGCGCGTGCTCTACGTCGCGCTGACCCGCGCTCGCGAGCGGCTGATCGTGAGCGGTCTGGCGCGGTGGACGCAGAAGGGCTCCCCGTTCTCCGCCGAGCCCAGCAAGTCAGCACCGGTCCTCTCGTGGCTGGCGCCCGCGATGGTGCCTGAGCTCGAGTCGCTCATCGGCCCGGCGAGCGAGGCTCCGGTCCGGAGCCGAAGCGGGATCGAGCTGCGCGTCTCGACGCCCGGAGGCCAGGTGCTGCCGTCGCAGCTGCGTGCGCCGGAGGTACCCGACCTGTTGGTCCACGTGCCAGACGGCCCCTGCGTCGATCTGCTCCCGCCGGTCGGGCAGCCGCCGCTCAGCGCGCCGCGGATCCTGTCGTACTCCGCGCTCAAGGACCACGGGACCTGCGGCCTGCGGTTCTACGCCCAGCGGGTGCTCGGGTTGCGACCACCGGAAGACGAGGACGTGCCCGAGGCCTTCGCCGCCGCCACCGGCCCTGTCGACCGTGAACCCAGCCCACCGGTCCGAGTCGTCGCCGAGTCCGCAGCGTCCGGCCCCAGCGCCTACGCCTCAGCGAAGGCTGCACCGGATCAACTCGACCTGTTCGCGGCGCCGCCCCCGGCGGTCGACCCCGTGGCCTTGCCCCAGGC
>JAEZDB010000396.1 GCA_023429855.1 Actinomycetes bacterium | reverse complement strand
GTCCCGGTGGCGGCCCGCAGGGTCCGCACCGTCGTCCGCGCCGCGGCGGCGGTCGTCGCCGCCGTGCCGACGTCATCGAAGAGACGGTCGACAGCCTCGACACGGGCCAGCACTCCAAGACCGATCTGGTCCGGATCGCTTCCGGGTCGACGGTCAAGGACGTCTCGGAGTACTTCGGCGTCTCGGGCGCAGAAGTCATCAAGAAGCTGATGATGCTCGGCGAAATGGCGACGCTCACGCAGACGCTGTCCGACGACGCGATCGGCGTCCTGGCGACGGAGTTCGAGAAGGAGATCGAGATCGTCCACGCCGCGGACGAGGACGCTCAGGCGCCCGCGTTCGAGGACGACGACGATGATCTGGTCATCCGTCCTCCCGTGATCACGATCATGGGCCACGTCGACCACGGCAAGACGTCGCTGCTCGACGCGATCCGCACCGCCGACGTCGACGTGACGAAGGGCGAGGCCGGCGGCATCACCCAGCACATCGGCGCCTACAAGGTGCACCACGCCGACAACGAGATCACGTTCCTGGATACCCCGGGCCACGAGGCGTTCACCGCCATGCGTGCCCGCGGCGCCCGCGTGACCGACATCGCCGTGATCGTCGTCGCCGCCGACGACGGCGTGAAGCCGCAGACCCGCGAGGCCATCGACCACGCCAAGGCGGCCGAAGTGCCGATCGTGGTTGCGGTCAACAAGGTCGACAAGGACGGCGCTGATCCGCAGCGCGTCCGTACGGAGATGACCAACTTCGGCCTCCAGCCGTCCGAGTGGGGCGGCGATGTCGAGTTCGTCGACGTCTCGGCCAAGGCCAAGACCGGCATCGACGACCTGCTCGAGACGCTGCTCGTCGTCGCCGACCTGCAAGACATCCGCGCGAACCCCGAGGCAGAGACCTCTGGTGTCGTGATCGAAGCCAAGCTCGATCCGGGCCGCGGCCCGGTCGCCACCGTGCTCGTGCAGCGCGGCACCATGATGGTCGGCGACTCGCTCGTCGCCGGTGGTCACTGGGGTCGCGTCAAGGCGATGCTCGACTACAACGGCAACCGCGTGGCCGAGGCAGCTCCGGGCGATCCGGTCGAGGTGCTCGGGTTCAACTCCGTGCCCAGCGCCGGCGAGTTCGTCATCGAGGCCGACAACGACAAGGAAGCTCGGTCGAAGGCCGAGGAGCGCGCCCTGCGTCTCCGCCAGGAGCGTCAGGCCCGCCAGTCCGGTCGCAAACACTCGCTCGACGACATCTTCTCGGAGATCCAGGCCGGCGAGCGGAAAGAGCTCACCCTCATCATCAAGGGCGATGTCGGCGGTTCCGTCGAAGCGTTCGAGGACGAGATCGCGCGCCTTCCGCAGGACGAAGTCGGCGTCAAGATCGTGCACTCGGGCGTCGGTGGCATCACCGAGTCCGACATCATGCTCGCCTCGGCGTCCGACGCCATCGTCATGGGCTTCAACGTCCGCCCCGTGGGCGACGCGAAGAATGTCGCCGATCGCGAAGACGTCGAGATCCGCACCTACTCGATCATCTACCGCGCCCTCGAGGACGTTCGCCAGGCCATGACCGGCCTGCTCGAGCCCGAAGAGGTCGAGGATTCGCTCGGCACCGTGGAGATCCGCCAGATCTTCAAGGCGTCGAAGATCGGCACCATCGCCGGTTCGTACGTCACCGACGGCCGCGTCACGCGCGGTGCCAAGGTGCGTGTGGTCCGCGACGGCACGGTCGTGCACGAGGGCGAGATCGAATCGCTGCGCCGGTTCAACGACGACGCCAAGGAAGTCGCCAGCGGCTACGAGTGCGGCATCGTGCTCAAGAACTACAGCGACCTGCACGAGGGCGACCTGCTCGAGGCGTACACGACTCGCAAGGTCGAGCGCGAGCTCGCCGCCCGGGTCTGATCGCCGGACTCAGCGGAGGCACAAGCCATGGCATCGCAGCGGATGCGGCGGGTCGATGGGTCCCTCCGCGAGGTTCTCGCGACCGCGATCGCGCGTGACGTCACGGACCCCGGAGTGGGGTTCGTGACGATCACGTCCGTGCAGACGAGCGGAGACCTTAGCCACGCGAAGGTCTTCGTCAGCTCGCTCGGCGACGAGGACGAGCAGCAGGAATCGCTGAACGCGCTTAACCGCGCCAAGCGCCTGCTGCAGTCCGCGGTCGCCCACGACCTGCGGCTGAAGTACACGCCGGTGCTCGAGTTCTACCTCGACGACAGTGCCCGCCGAGCGGTGCGCCTCGACGCGATCCTCACCGACCCGGATGCAATCGCGCCGGGCGTCGAGGTCAACGCCCAGGTTGACGCAGCGCCGCGTCGCGACGGGGACGTCCGTTGACGCAGGAGGCGACGGCCGCCCAGGTCGCCACCGCGCTCCGCAGCGCCGGCCAGGTCATCCTGGCCACCCACACGCACCCCGACGGCGACGCGATCGGCTCGCTCGTCGGCATGCGCCTGATCTTGGGCGCGATCGGCGTCGGCTCACGGGTGTTCGTCTCCGAACAAGACCTGCCGCTTCCGGAGGAGCTCGCGGTCTACGACCTCGGCGAGGTCGTCACCGAAGACACCGTCGACTTCACCGGCCAGACCGTCGTGTTCCTGGACTGCGGCAACGCCGACCGCACGCCGCTCGGGCCGCGGCTGGCCGAGATCCCGGTGCTCGTCAACATCGACCACCACCACGACAACACCCGCTTCGGGACGATGAACTTCGTCGATCCGATCGCGTCGAGCACCGCCGAGATGGTCTGGCTGCTGGCCAAGGAACTCGAGGTTGCGCTCACGCCCGAGCTGGCCGAGCCGCTCTACGTCGGCCTCCTCACCGACACCGGCCGGTTCTCCTACGAGAACACCACCTCGCGCTCGCACGAGATGGCCGCCGACCTGATCGAGGCAGGTGTCGACCTGACCGGCGTGCGGCGCCGGCTCTACGAGGACGTGCGCCCCGCCAAGCTGCACCTGCTGCGCTACGCCCTCGACTCGATGGCGATCCACGGCGACGGACTGCTCGTCTCAGCGCGCGTGACCGCCGAGGACTTCGCCGCTGCTGAAGCGACCGAGGCCCACGCCGAGGGCATCATCGACGTGCTGCGCGTCCTTCGCGGCGTGCGCGTCGCCGCGCTCGCCCGCGAGCTCGACCTCGCGCCGGGCACGTTCAAGGTGTCGCTGCGGGCCGCTGACCCCAGCGTCGACGTCTCGGCCATCGCCCGCGCGAGCGGAGGTGGCGGACACCCGCAGGCCGCCGGCTTCACCACGCAGCTCGGCGACGCCGACATGGCCGCGTTCATCCTGACCGAACTCGCCAGGCAGGACGGCGGTGGAACAGCCGCCTAAGCCGCCGGTCGCGGCGGCAGCCATGCCGGTGCAGCCGCAGCTCGACGGGCTCGTCCTCGTCGACAAACCGGCCGGCATCAGCTCCCACACCGTGGTCGCGGCGGTCCGCCGTGCGCTCGGCGGCAAGAAGGCGGAACGCGTCGGCCATGCCGGGACCCTCGACCCGTTCGCGACCGGGCTGATGCTCGTCCTCGTCGGTCGCGGCACGCGCACGTCGCAGTTCGCGGTCGGGCTCGACAAGCGCTACGAGACGCTCGCGCAGCTTGGCGCCTTCTCCACGACCGGTGATCCCGAGGGCGAGATCACCGTCACCGGCCGGGTTCCGGCGTCGCCGCTGGCGCTGCCGACGGGCGAGATCACGCAGCGGCCCCCGGCGTACTCGGCGATCAAGATCAACGGGCAGCGCGCCTACAAGCTCGCGCGCGCCGGGGTCGACGTCGAAGTTCCCGAGCGGACCATCACCGTCTACGGGTTCGAGGAGCTCGCCCGCGACGGCGACCAGGTGCGCCTCGCCGTCCACTGCTCGACGGGGACGTACATCCGCACGCTCGTTGCCGACCTCGGCGACGGCTACTGCCTCGAACTGCGTCGCACCGCGGTCGGCCCCTGGTCGATCGACGACGCCGTGCCGCTCGACGCGCTGACCGACCGCGCCGCCGTGGCTGCGCATCTCATCCCGCTCGAGCGTGCGCTTCCGTTCCTCCCGTCGGTCGTCCTGCCAGCCGACCAGGCGCGGGCGATCCACCACGGGCGACGCGTCGCTCGCGCCGCGCTGCCCGCCGACCTCCCGACCGGCGTCCCCGTGCTGGTGCTCGACGAGGCTGGAGCGGTGGCGATCGCGCAGGCAGACCGCGCCGCGCTCAGCGCGGTCGTAGGCTTCCGGGCATGAAGCTGACCTGGCTGCCCGACGCTGCGCGTCGTCCGCGCCGTATCGCGATCGGGACTTTCGATGGCGTGCACCGCGGCCACCGCGACGTGATCGCCGGCGCCGACACCGTGCTCACGTTCGATCCGCACCCTTCGCTCGTGGTACACCCCGAGTCCGCGCCACAGCTGCTCACCGACCTCGACCGCAAGGCCGAGCTCGTCGCGGAGCTCGGGGTGGAGGAGCTGATCGTGATCCCGTTCGACGGCGCGTTCTCCAAGCAGACGGCTCAGGAGTTCATCGACCACGTGCTGATCGAGCAGCTCGGCGCCACCCACGTGAACGTTGGCGACAACTTCCACTTTGGGGCCAAAGCCCAGGGCAACGCCGAGATGCTCGCCGCCGACGGACGCTTCGAGGTGCGGATCGCGCCGCTTACCGAGGTGGCCGGAGCACCGGTCTCGTCGACGCGTATCCGCCAGCTGCTGCGCGACGAGGGCGACGTCGAGCAGGCCGCCGAGCTGCTCGGGTCGCAGTACAAGCTCACCGGTACCGTCGTCCACGGCGACAAGCGCGGCCGCGAGCTCGGATTTCCGACCGCCAACATCGTCCCCGACGACCGCTTCGTGACGCCTGCACACGGCATCTACGCCTGCCGTACCGGGCAGGGCCGCGCCGCCGCCGTCAACATCGGCGTTCGCCCGACCTTCCAGACCGGCCGCGGGGTGCTCATCGAGGCCTACGTCCTCGACTTCACCGCCGACCTCTACGGCCAGCAGATCTCGCTCACGTTCGTGGAGCGCCTCCGCGGCGAACTGAAGTTCGACGGCATCGACCCGCTCATCGAGCAGATGAACAAGGACGTCGAACGCACCCGGCAGGTCGTCTCGGTCGGCGAGGCCACCGGAGCCTGAGGGCACCGCACTTCCCGCGCCACGCTGGTACTATCCGCCGTCGCATGCAGCTCACCACCGACCGTAAGCTCGAGATCACCCGCCGTTTTGGGGCCAACGAGCAGGACACTGGAAACGTCAAGGTTCAGATCGCCCTCCTCACGGAGCGCATCAATGGCCTGACCGAGCACCTGCGCAGCAACAAGAAGGACCACAGCTCGCGCCGTGGCCTCCTCATGCTCGTCGGTCAGCGTCGTCGCATGCTGCGGTACTACGAGGGCAAGGACCTCGACGGTTACCGTCAGCTGATCAAGGACCTCGGCCTCCGCCGCTAGCGCGGCCGGCCCTCGGGTCCCCCGCAGCCGCCGCTTTGGCTGTTCTTCCGGCAGGAAGCGCGGTACCGCGCTTCTCGCTGCGTACCGCTGAGGGTGCGCCGTTCACCCAGGACGCCGTCGTCGGCGAGCGCACGCTGCTCGTCTTCTACCCGTTTGCGTTCAGCCCGGTCTGCACCGATCAGCTGCAGCTCCTCGACGAAGTCGTCGACGAGCTCGCTGAGAAAGGGATCACCATCCTTGCAGTGTCGTGCGACGCGTCCGACTCGCAGGTCGCATTTGCCGACAAGCTCGGCGTGTCGCTTCGCCAGCTCTCCGACTTCGAGCCCAAGGGCGAGGCGTCGAAGGCCTTCGGCGTGTACTTCCACCCGGGCGGCATGGCCACCCGTGCGCTGGTCCTCACCGACGCCGACGGCACCGTCGCGTGGTCGTGGGAGGGCGAGCACCCAGGCATTTTGCCGCCGGTGAGCCTGGTGCTCGACGCGGTCGCCGGCCTCGGCTGGTAGCGCCCTAACCAGCCTTGGCGCACGGTCACCGTCGTGGCCGGAGCCGTGCTCCGATAAGGTCGCCTGAGCTACGCGCCGTTTGAACTACGGCGGCGCGCCGGATCCGTGGCTTCCGTTCTCTCGTCACCCTTCGCTCGTGTCCTGCGCGGGCTCATGGCCTTGCTGCTTGCGGCGACGGGCCTCCTCGGGCTGTCCGCAACGCCGGCGCTCGCGTTGGCCGGCGCCGTGTCGTTCAGCGACTATGACCGCAAACCGGCCGTCACGACGGGCCTCACCACGATGCTGACGGTCCCGGTTGATCCTGCCGATCCGGCCGCGTCGCAGCTTCGCCGTGTGCAGCTCACCCTGCCTCAAGGATTTGATCTCGGGCCGCAGATGTCGACCGCCGGCGGCGGTCTGTCGACGTGCCCGTCGAGCGCGTTCGCGGTGCACGGCGCCCCCGCCGCGGCGTGCCCGGCCGACGCGAAGATCGGGACCGTCCAGTTCACGGCGCACGAGGGTGGCGCCACGCAGAACCTGCTGGGCGACGTGTACCTCGGGGCGCAGAGCGCCGTCGGCGAGTTGCCGCCGCTGTTCGTGGAGGCGTCGCTCGAGGGGTCTCCAGCCGCTGACGCAAGCCGGATCAAGATGGTCGGCGCGCTCTCCGTCGATGGCGAAGGCCGCACCAGTGTCACGTTCGACGAGATCCCGAAGCCGCCGTTCAGTGAGCTGCGGCTCACGTTGCTGGGCGGCGACCAGGCGCTGGTGTCGACGCCCGGATCCTGCGGCACGTTTGCCGGGGTCGCGAGCATCACCACGCTGGCGACCGCGGAGACCGCGGTTGCCGCGGGCCCCGTGCTGATCGATCAGGACTGCGCGCTGCCCGGATTTTCCCCGTCGTTTGCGATGGGTCCCGACAGCCTGCAGGCTGGTGCCCAGACGCCGACGACGCTCGTCCTCAGCCGTCAAGACCGTTCGCCGCGGTTCGGGACCTCCCGGCTCTCGCTCCCGAACGGCCTCCTGGCCGACATCGGTTCGGTACCGGAGTGCCCGTTCACCGACGCGGCGGCGGCCAGCTGCGGGCCGGAATCGCAGGTGGGCACGATCTCGGTCGTCGCAGGCGCCGGGCCGAGCCCGCGCACGTTCAGCGGCGCGATCTACATCACGCCGCGGCCGCCAGGGGCGGTAGCCGGTGCCTCGATCGTGGTGCGCGCACGCATCGGCGACATCGACCTCGGCGACGTCGTGATGCCCGCGCGGGTCGACCTGCGCCCCGACACCGCCGGACTTGAGATCACCTACACCGTGCCCGGGCGGTTCCGTGGTATCGCGCTGGGGATCCGCTCGTTCCGCGTTCGGCTCGACCGACCCGCGTTCATGCTCAATCCCTCGAACTGCGGGCCGCTGGCCTACTCGTCGACGTTGACGAGCGAATACGGCCAAGCGGTCGCGAGCGCGAGCGCCATCGGCTACACGGGCTGCACCGGCTTGCCGTTCGCCCCGGCGCTGTCGGCGACCCTCACCGGGGAGACGCAGGCCCTCGGGCACCCGAACGTGCGCGTGGCGCTGATCGCTCGCGGCGGCGACTCGACGCTCAAGGGCGCCACGGTCACCCTGCCTCGCGGGATCGCCGCCGATCCCGCCAACCTGCAGAACATCTGCCCCAGAGCGGTCTTCGACGCCGTCGCCTGCTCGGCGGCGCAGCGTGTGGGCACCACCACCGCGCGCGTGGCGCTGACGCCCGAGCCGATTCCGGGCGACGTGTACCTCGTGCAGACGCCAGGGGAGACCCTGCCAGGGCTCGGGCTGAGCTTTACCGGCCGTTTCGCGCAGCGGGTCATCAGCTCGGTCAAAGTCAACAGCGAGCAGCGCCTGGTGGTGCGCTTCGACGCTATTCCAGACCTGCCGCTCCGCTCGCTCGACATGGACATCTTCGGCGGCAAGAACGGCCCGATCCGCGTGTCGTCGGCGCCCTGCCAGCCGGGCTCGGTGTGGGATGCGGCCTTCGTCGGCCAAGGCGGCCAGCTGTCGAGCCACACGATCGCCGCGCCCTGCGCGCCGAGCCTTGCGAAGAAGTCCGCCATCACGCTCTCCAGCTTCAGCGGGCTCACGTGGCGCATCTCGAACTTCGGCGGACGCAACCTCCAGACCGCCAAGCTGACGCTGCCGAGCGGCTTCGTGTTCGTGCGCAATCGCGCCCGATCGCGCCAGTACCAGGTGGTCAAGCTGACGGGCGCGACCGCCAAGGTCACAGTCACGACGCGCGCCGTGATCCTCAAGCCGCGGACGAAGACGACGCGTTCGCTGTCGCTCAAGCTCAAGAAGGGCTCGGTGGCGAGGACGACCAAGGCGAGGGGCAAACTCCCGCTGCGCCGCGTCAAGGTAAAGGTGCGCCTCGGCTTCACCGACGGTTCGATCCAGAACCAGACGATCACCATCCGCGCCCGCTGACCGGCCTGGACCGGGCTCCCAGCGATCCTTCCACGGCCGTCGGGAGTTGACATAGGTTGAGCGGCAGGTTCCCCCGCCGCCCGTCCCAGCGTCCCACCGGGGAGTCTCATGTCTACGCACCGCACGCTCATTCGCTTCGGGATGCGGTGGCGTGCGGGATCAGCGCTGCTGCTGGCTGCGTCGGCCTGCGCGATTGCTGCGCCCGCGAGCTCGGCCGCCGAAGGCGACCTGGCGATCGAGACGGCCTATGCCGCGCCGATCAGGGGCGATGAGGTCCGCTGCACGCCAGAGCCTGGCGGGCGCCTGGTCTACGGCACGCAGGTGCCGTTCGATCCCACACGGCCGATTTCTTCGCCCACCGGTGCCGGAGCGGGCTATCCCGGCTCCGTTGGCTACGTGCCCGCCAACATGCCGTCGACCGACACGATCGCGCCGGCGCTGCAGGCGGGCGCCAGCACCGACCTGTGCCTCGGCTTCACGCTCACGCCGAATGTGGAGCCCGGCTTCATCCGCGACGCGAGCAACCCGAACCGCGGCCGGCGTCTCCAGGACGACCCGCCGCTGCCAGACGTCGAGGCGACGCGCGTGCTCGACGACGCCGACCACGACGACATGCGCGACATCGCCATCGACCTGCCGGCCGGGTTCGCGGCGGCGCCGGGCAGCGTGCCGGAATGCTCGAGCGCCGATTTCGGTGTCGGCAACTACAAGCTGCCGTCCTGCGACGCGGCGACGCAGGTCGGGACCGCGTACCTGCGCCTGAGCACCTCGCTCGGCGGTCTGGCGCAGCACGTCGCGCTCGGTGGTCTGGCCAACCTCTCCGGCGAACTTGACGGCGGTGAGGTGTTCAACCTCGACCACGGCCCTGACGAGCTGGCCCGGCTCGGCGTCGAGGTCACGCCCGTGGGCGGTCTGGCGCCGACGAAGTTCACCGTGCGGCTCACTTTCGCTCCCGACGGCTCTGGCCGCGTCCGCGCGATCGTCGACGACGCCCCGCGCCACGTGTTCTCGCGGGACTACCTCGATCCGGCGACCGGCCAGCTCGACCCCGGCACCCCCGCCTGGCCGCTCTACGTCGAGTCCGTCGGCATCCGCGCCTGGGGCGCCAAAGCCGACCACCCGACGCTGCCCGCCGACTTCGCCCAGATCGGGACGAGCTGCGAGTCGCCCGTGAGCGCCGACGTCGACATCACCACCTACGGCGGCGTGCGCATGCGCAAGACGTCGCCTGGCCTGACGCTCACGGGCTGCGAGCAGCTCCCGTTCGCCCCGACCGTGTCGGTGGCGACGACCGAGCGCCGGCCCGCCGCTCCTACTGGGGCGACGATCACCGTCGAGGTGCCGCAGTCTTCCACCGGACCGCGGAGCGCGCTGCTGCGTTCGGCGTCGGTCACGCTACCCGCCGGCCTCGAGCTCGGGGCGCAGGCCGCGACCCGCGACGGCGGCCTCGGCCTCTGCACGGCAACCGAGTTCGCGGCGAAATCGACGACCTCCGCTGCGGCCTGCGCGGCGTCGAGCCGCGCCGGAGACGTGCGCATCGAAACGCCGCTGCTCGCCGAGCCGCTCACCGGCAGCCTGTTCCTCGGTGAGCAGTCCGCCGTCGGCGAGCTGCCGGCCCTCTACCTCGAAGCGGCGTTGCCCGGCGCGAATGCTGCCGACGCGGCCCGCATCAAGCTCGTCGGGCAGGTGTCCGTCGACGAGCAGGGGCAGCTGACCACGGTCTTCGAAGACGTGCCGCAGCTGCGATTCAGCAAACTGCAGATCACGTTCCCAGAGGGACCGTCCGCGCTGTTCCGCACGCCGCGTACGTGCGGGACCACCACCGGCGTCTCGCAGCTCACGTCCTGGGCCTCGGCGACACCGCAGCCGTCGACGGCGTCGCTCACGATCGATCAAGACTGCGAACTGCCGCCGTTCGCTCCGGAGTTCTCGATGGCTGTAGCCGATCCGACCGTCGGGGCGTCTAGCCCGACCACGGTCCGCATCACGCGTGCCGACCGGTCGCCGTGGCTGCAGGGCGTGCGCGTTGCGCTGCCGGCCGGCTTCCTCGCCAACCTGAACGCTGCGACGGAGTGCGGCGGCATCGAAGCGTCCCGCGGCGACTGCCCGGAGAGCGCGCGGATCGCAACGGTGCGCACGGTCGCCGGAGCGGGGGAGCGGCCGCTGACGCTCGAAGGCGCGATGTACCTGCGGGCCCGCGACCCCGGCGCGGTCGCGGCCGCGCAGATTCTGGTCCGCGCCAAGATCGGCGCGATCGATCTGGGCACCGTCAACGTGCCGGCGC
Organism: Actinomycetes bacterium; assembly: GCA_023429855.1. Lineage (GTDB taxonomy): Bacteria > Actinomycetota > Thermoleophilia > Solirubrobacterales > Solirubrobacteraceae > JAGIBJ01. The sequence continues at coordinate 1,239 of JAEZDB010000396.1, read as the reverse complement.
GGATCGACCTGCGCACGAACGATGCGGGGTTGGTGCTGACGACCGAGGTTCCGCGACGGTTCCGCGGCTTGTCGCTCGAGCTGCGTGAGATCACGGTCGACCTCGACCGGCCGGGCTTTCCGCTCAACCCGACGGCCTGCGGGCCGCTCGCGGCCAGCGCCGACTTCACGTCGGAGGGCGGTGCGACCGCCGCACGCTCGACGGCGGTGGCGTTCACCGGCTGTGGCGCTAGGCCGTTCCAGCCTGGCTTCCAGGCGAGCCTCACGGGCGACACCAAACCCGGCGGGCACCCGCAGGTGAACGTGCGGATGACGCCGCGTCCCGGCGACGCGAACCTGCGCTCAGCCACGGTGATGCTCCCGGCGGGCGTCTCGACCGACCTGAAGAACCTTCAGGCGCCCTGCCCGACCGAGGCGTTTGAGGCGGTGGCGTGCCCCGCGCAGGCTCGCGTGGGCACCGCGACGGCACGGGTGTCGATCACGCCGGAGGTGATCCAGGGCGACGTGTTCCTCGTGCGGATCCCCGGGCAGACGCTCCCCGGGCTCGGGATGAGCTTCACCGGCCGCTACGCGCAGCGTGTCCTGTCGACCGTCCGGATCGACAAGTCCGGGCGCGTCGTGACGGACTTCGCGACGATCCCCGACCTGCCGCTTACGCAGCTCGACCTCGTCGTCGACGGCGGCTCGAAGAGCCCGATCCAGCTCTCGCCGAAGGCCTGCACGGAGCACAGGACCTGGGACGGCACATTCGGCGGCCAGGGCGGCCAAACGGCCAAGGTATCCGCGCAGCTCGACTGCGACGCTGCGCTCGTCGGTGAGATCTCGCCGACCATGTCGCGCACCAAGGGCCTTTCGGTCACCATCGACGCCGACCCGGGGGAGCGCATCCGCTACACGAAGCTCACGCTCGGCACGGGGTTCCGGCTGCAGCAGAGCGCCCGGCTGCGTCGCTACGTCATCTCGAGGGCGACGGGCGCGAAGCTGAGCGAACGGCGCCGGTCGAGCAAGTCGTTCTTCGTCACCTACACGGGGAAGAAGGGCGCAGGACCGAACGAGCTGCGGGTCAGGGCAGGCCTGAAGTCGCTGCGGCTTCCGTCCAAGTACCGGGCGCGTGGACTCCGCAAGGGTGCTCGGATTCAGGTGCGGATCCGGACGGTCCTCGACGGCGGCAAGGTCAACGTGCAGACCCGCACCGTCAAGGTGAAGTGAGCCGACCTTCTGTGGCCGGGGAGCTACGCTC
>JAEZDB010000372.1 GCA_023429855.1 Actinomycetes bacterium | reverse complement strand
CGGTGGAAGCGGTCGAAGATCTTCGCGCGGGCCTCAGCAGGGACGCCCGGCCCGGCATCGTCGACATCGACGACGGCCTCCCCGCCCTCGACGTAGACCCGCACGGCGATCGGCGTCCCGGCGGGCGTGTGCGCCACCGCGTTCCCCAGCAGGTTCGTAAAGACCTGGCGGAGCTTGGACTCCTCGCCCAGCACGAGCGGATCGCCATCGACGTCCAACCGCACTTCACGGCCCGAGTCGAGCGACCCGACATCGGTCACCGCGTCGCGGGCGAGCGCCGCCAGCTCGACGAGGTCGGTCGCGGGCTCCCGCTCCTCATCGAGCCGCGCGAGCGCAAGGAGGTCCTCGACGAGCGTGCCCATCCGCGCCGCCTGCTCCTCGATCCGCGACACGGCCGTGCGCCGCTCCTCCTCGGTAGCGATCATCCCTGTGCGCTGCAGCTCGGCGTAGCCGCGGATCGACGCCAGCGGCGTGCGGAGCTCGTGCGACGCATCAGAGAGGAACGTGCGGAGCCGGTCCTCACTGGCCTGGCGCTCGGCAAACGCCTCCTCGATCCGCTCGAGCATCGAGTTCAGCGCGACGCCGAGCCGTCCGACCTCGGTCCCGGGCTCGGCCTCCGGCAGCACGCGGCGGTCGAGCTCGCCGGCGGCGATCGCGTCGGCGTCGGTCGCGATGTGCTCGAGCGGCGACAGCTCCTGCCGCACGAGCCGTGAAGCCGCATACCCGAGCGCCCCGAGGATCGCGAGGATGACGATCGTGTCGACGAGCAGCAGCTGCCGCAACTGGTCGGTCTTGCCGGTCAGCGGCACCGCCGCCACCGTCACCGTCGGCTCGAACGACTGCGTGAAGAACCGCGGGCTCGCCTCGGCCCGCACCCGGTATTCCACGTCGCCCGTGGTCGACCCGACGGTGATCGTCTTCCCCAGCGGCATCGATCTCGGCAGCGCCGGCGCGGGCAGCTCCTCGTCGTCGAGCGTCGGCGCGACGTAGGGCAGTCCGACTCGCGTGCCGTCGGTCGTTCGAAGCTCGCCGTACGTGCCGAGCGGCAGATCACGGTCGCCGTCGCCGCCGGGCGGACCGCCGCGGCTACCGCCCCTCGGCTGCTGCGGCCCGCCGACACCGGCGTCTGGCGACGTCGCGAGCCCGTCGGACCCCGTCGTCAGCGTGCCTGCCTCGGCCGCCGCCCGCGTCTTGTCGAGAATCCGCGGCGGCACGTACCGCAGCGCTGCTTCGACCTGGTCGTCGACCTTCTGCTCGAGGAACCGCTTCTGCGACCCGTAGGTGACGGCGGCCAGCGCAACCAGCCCGACGGCCGCCAGCGCAACGAGGACGACCGTGAGGCGCGTCCTGAGGGAACGGCCGCGCACCGCCCTAGACCTTCGGCGCGCGCAGGGCGTAGCCGACGCCGCGCACGGTGGTGATGAGCGGCGCGCCGTGCGCATCGAGCTTCTTGCGCAGGTACGAGATGTAGGTCTCGAGCACGCGGGCGTCGCCGCCGAAGTCGTACTCCCAGACCTCGTCGAGGATCTGCTGGCGCGTGAGGACGCGCCGCGGGTTGGTCAGCAGGTAGCGCAGCAGCCTGAACTCCGTCGCGGTGAGCTCGATGAGCTGCCCGGCGCGGGTGACCTCGTGGGTGTCTTCGTCGAGCTCGACGTCGTCGAACCGCAGCACGGCCGCCGTCTGCTCATCCATCGAGCGGCGCAGCACCGCGCGGATGCGGGCGACGAGTTCCTCCAAGCTGAACGGCTTCGTCACGTAGTCGTCGCCGGTCTCGAGGCCGCGGAGCTTGTCTTCGGTCGCGTCGCGTGCCGTGAGGAAGATGATCGGGACGCGACCGGCCGAGGCCCCGAGCCGCGTCGCGACCTCAAACCCTTCGATGTCGGGCAGGCCCACGTCGAGCACCATCAGGTGCGGCTTGAACTTGTCGACCTGCGCCAGCGCGTCCTTCCCTGCGGAGGCGGTGGCGATCTCAAAGCCCTGGAACTTCAGCGCCATCGCGATCACCTCGACGATCGGTGGCTCGTCGTCGACGACGAGGATGCGGGTCGCTGGGCTGGTGGCGGGATCGGGCACGGCGTGTGGCTCGCGTGGGAGGTGGGCGTTTGCGGAGCGTGGGACTCCGCTTCACCCCATCATCGTCGACCCGCGGGCGAACCGCAGGAACTCCCAGCGACCTCTCAGCGTACCCAGCAAATCCCCAGGGTCAGCGCGGTGTCAGCGCGACGAGAGACTCGCCGCTGGTGCCGCAGGCTCAGTCGTTGGCAGCGTTGTCGGTGCGACGCGCGCCCTCTTCGGCCGGGACGGTCTTGCCCCCAGCGACCTTGCTGTGCTGGTCGGTGTCGCCGACTGGCGTGGCGTCGTCCTTGCGCGGCTCGAACGGCACCGAGGTGTCGTCGCTGGCGTTGCCCTCAGCGCCCGTGGCGGCGTGGCGGTCCGGATCGGTGGTGCTCATGACCCTCACGCTAGAACCGGGCGCGCCGCCATAAGTCGGCACGGGCGGTCACACATGTGTCGCCGTCGACGTGATCGCGGGCATCGGTCCGGGCTCACCGAGCGGGATCTCGAGCGGCTCGGGCCACAGCGCGCCGAGGTCTGCTCGCGAGCGCTCCTCGCCGGTCACCGACACGCCCTCGATCACAAGTACCGTCGCCTCGCGCCGATCCTCGAGGCGGAACCGCAGGTAGCTCTTCTGGAACGGCGGCTCGTCGCTGTCGAAGATCTCGGAGGTCTTGTCGAGCACCGCGCTGCCCGGCGAGCCCTTGCCGAGCATCGCGATGTGGGTGATCTGGCGGTTGCGGGAGGTCGTCGGCGGCAGGTCCGCCGTGTCGCGTCCGGCGCGGCGCGCCTGCTGCCAGGCGAGCATCGCGCGGGCGACGTCGGCCTCGCTCTCCCCGGGGCCCGTCTCGAACACCCCGGTGCGGGCCCCAGGACGGAACACCAGCCCCAGCGCACCGAAGAACACCGCGTAGGCGCTGAGGACGATTAGCACCACAACCGACAGCGACGCCACGATCCCGGCAACCGCTCCCGGAATCCATGCCGCTGGGCCGGTCGATTCGGCGAGCGCCACCAGCCCGGCCACGAGCGCGACCGCGGCCGCCACGACGGCGTACTGGTACTTCGTCCGCAGCTTGGTCTGCGCGAAATCGATGAACACCGGCGGCACGACCACGACCGCGACTACCAGCCCGCACACGGCGGCGACGTGGCCCCACGACGGCTCCGTCGCGGCGACCAGCCACCACGTGCCCGCGACCGCGGCCACCGCGCCGAGCGCAAGGGTCGCCGCCGTCTCGAGCTTCGGCTTGCGGGCGAGGACCGCCAGCCGGCCGCCCCGCAGCACGCGCGCCCACCCCGACGCGAGCAGCGCGGCGACGGCGGCCCCGCCGAGCAGCTCCGCGGAGCCCTCGCCGAACAGCCACCACGCCGCCCCGGCCAGCACCGCCCCGAACACGAGCGAGACCGCACGGGAGACGTGTCGCCGCCAGGGCGCGATCGCCTCACGGCCGCGGCTCCCGAGACCGACCCGCAGCAGCACGCACCACGCACCGACCGCCGCCGCGCCGGCCACGAGCCCGTCCCGGGCGGCGGTCGCAAAGTCCGCGTGGTCGACGCTGCCGCGGCTTGGTTCAAGCACCAACAGCGCGACGGTCGCGGCCGCCAGCCCGGCCCAAGCCGCCAGCAAGCCGAGCGTGAGCTGCCACAGCCGCGGGGCGAAACGCCGCGCGTAGATCAGCAGCGAGTCGGATTGCGCGGGGAAGGTGTCGCGCAGCGGCGGGATCGCGGGTCGCGCCCCTGCGCCGGGCGCGGCGACGGGCGCCGGTGGAATCGCGTGCGTGGCGCTGGTAAACGCCCCGCCGCCTCCGGAGACGAGGTGCACGGCGGGTCGCTCGCCGGCGTCCCACCGGTAGGTCTGGTGGTTGTGGATGTCGCCGCCGACCGTCGCCGCATAGCGGTGTGCAGGCTCGGCGACGATCTCCGCGACCGAATCCCACACGTGCCGCTCGCCGCGCGGCCACGCGATCCGGCACGCGTCTTCCTGCTGGTTCACCACGAGCGGCTTGCCCGTCACGAGCAGCTTGTCTTTCGGGATCGCCGAGACCTGCTCGAGCCAACGCCCCTGGTCGGCGTCGAGGTCGCCCTTCATGCCCGTGTCGATGCACACGACCAGCAGCGGGCCGAGGTCGAGCGCGTAATACGACCCCGGCTGCGTCGGCGCGCCGGCCGCAAAGGAGGGCACGCGCGAGCGCCACTCCGCCAAACGGGGCCCGTCCGGTGTCGTCCGCGGCCGCCAGGTGAGGCTGAGCGCGAAGCGCAGCGCCGAGCTTCGATCGATGCGGCTCGGCGGCGGGCCCGTCTGCCCGCAGAAGTGGAACATGAACCCGCGCAGGCCGTCGTACCAGTCGTGGTTGCCGGGGACCGCGAAGATCCGTTTGGTGAAGCCCTCGTAGGGACGGAAGACCGCGTCGACGTAGTCGTTGACCCCGCCCGCCGGATACACGACGTCGCTCGAGATCACGAGGAAGTCGACCTCGTCGGACTCGCTCACGAGCGCGGGGGCCACGGCGTACTGCGACTTGTCTTGCTCGCCGGTGTCGCCGACGACGACGAAGGACGACGCCCCGGCGAGGTCGACGACCCGCCCACCTGCGGCGGTGGTCTGCCCGAGGCGCTCATCCCAGCGCCGCCGCAGCTCGTGGATCATCGGCCGCGTCACGGTGACCTGGTTCAGCGACGCCGCGAGCGCCCGCAGCGACAGCCACGACAGGCTGTCCCAGTCGCGCCCCTCGCGCAGCGCGTGCCGCAGCCGCCAGTCGAACCACGCCGAGGGCACGGCGCGCGCCTCGCGGGCGGCGTCGAGTTCAGCGTGCGAGAACGGCCGGACCTCGTCGCGCCAACGGCGCTCGATCAACGCAAGGGGCCCGCCAAACAGCACCAGCCCGACGGCGCACCACGGTTCGCGCAACGCCACGCCTGCCGCCGCCGAGGCCATCACGGCCACGGCGAGCCCGGCCGACCGCAGTTGCCGGCCAATGGGCGTGGCGCGTGCGTCTCCCCCAGACACGTCTTCAAACGTAGCGTCAACGCGCCACCGCCACCAGGGCTGCGTCCCCCGCACTGGGCGAGCGCGGGAGGGTCAGCCCGGAGGTGCCCCAGGCGGGGCGACCGACGCCGGCGGCCCCGATGACGCGATCTTGGGACCCCCGCCGTCGGTGATCGGGCGTCGGCCTGGACCGAGCGTGATGATGCGCAGCGCGCGGACCGGTCCGACGTCGGCGATCAGCGCTCGCCAGACTCGCCGCCGCGGCCGCGGTTCTGCCGGGGTGCCGAGCTGGCCGAACCGCTGCCGTTCGGCCTCGTCGGCCAGCGCCGCCACCGACGGCCCCAGCTCGCGCAGGTCCTCGCGCAGCTCGGCGAAGGTCATGGCAGGTCCTGCCGGAGCCGGGACGATGCCCGCGAGCACGTCGCCGAGCGCGTCGGGCTCGCGGCGCGGGCGACGAGCGCGGCGTACCGCCCAGAAGAGGACGAGGGCGACAACGATCACGGCGACCACCGGGATCGCTGGGATCTGCGCGCCACTCGCGCGCGCCGCTTCCTCGGCGCGCGCGTCGGCCACGCCAGGAGCAACGGCTGCCTCGGCAGAAGGCGGCGTCGGGTTGAACGCGACCCAGCCGTGCCCGGCGAAGTACACCTCGATCCACGCGTGCGCGTCGAGGTCGCGGACCTCCCACTCGCCGTTGCCGCTCGGGCGGCCCGTCGCGAACCCCCCGACCACGCGCGACGGAATCCCCGCTAGTCGCAGCAGCAGCGCGGCCGCGCCCGCAAAGTGCTGGCAGTAGCCCTCGCGCGTCGTGAGCAGGAAGTCGAGCAGCGGGTAGGGACCGGGCTGCTCCACGTCGAGCGTGTAGCGGAACAGATCGCCCCGGGTGAGGTAGTCCTCGACCCGCTCGACGATCTCCAGCTGCGAGGCGGTGCCGCGCGAAAGCTGCTCGGCGATCGCCGTCACCCGGCCGTAGCCGGTGTTGGCCTGCTCGGCCGACAGCCTGCCGACGGCTGGGTTCGGGAAGTCCGCGCCGGGCGGGGCGACCTGCGTCAGCGACGCGTACTTGCCGGCCTTCGGCACCTCGACGTCGGCCAGCGCCGGAGAGAACGGAACCTCCGACGAGACCACCCCGTAGGACTGCCCGATGCGGGGGCGCGGCAGCATCGCGACCGCCTCGGTGCCGGGGCGGCGCGGCGTCCCGACGATGCCGCTTCCTGTGAGCGACTCGATGCGGCCCGGCCCGATGGCGAGCTCGTTGAGCAGCCCTTCGTTCGTCACGGTCGTCGCGACGCGTTTGGCGGACGGCTCCGGCAGCTCCTTCGTCGACGGATCCTCGATGGCTCGCCAGAGGCGGCCGTCGTAGTGCTGCAGCACCTCCATCCGCCAGAGCGACGGTTGGTCGGACCGGATCTTCAGGACGGTCTGCCCGGTCTTGCGGTCCGGGCTCGGCCCATACGTCTGCTCCGACGACAGGGTGTTGAACTTCGGCTTGCCCGCGTTCTGCGGGTCCAGGCCCGACCAGCGCTCGGTCGGCGCGATCAACGCGGCCACCGCTACGCCCACGGCCGCCACCACGACCAGCGCCGGGAGGCCGTCGCGCAGGTTGCCGCGCGTCGCCCACAGCAGGCCCGCCACGAGGATCGCCCCGCCTTGCCACGCTGAGTCCTCGGTCTGCCCGAACGCCAGCGAAAGCGCGAACGGAATCGCGAAGAGGAAGAACCCTGAGGCGGCAGCGCCGCGGGTGGCGGCACCGCCGGTAGCGCGTCGGGCCTGCGCCGCAGCAACGAACCAGCACATCCCGCAGAGGTGCAGCCACGCCGCGAGGATCCACGGTTCGTCGGTGCCCGAGACCGCGTTCGGCGTGCGCAGCGCTCCCGCCAGCGCCTGTGCCATCTCTCGTACGGTCTGCGCGAGCTCGAGCGGGTTGAGCGTCCACGCGGGGAGGCCGGCCAAGACGAACGCGACCGGCGTCCACAGCAGCCACAACCACGGAAAGCCAAGCTGCCAGCGCCGGCTCGGCAGCTCGATGGCGGCACCGGCAACGCCGGCGGTGAGGACGAGCACCGGCAGGATCCACAACGTCCCGGCACCGATCACGGGCCACCAGACGCCGATCGCGGTCAGGCCGAGCACGAGCGCCGCACAGGTGCGCGTCCACTGGATCACGCGCGGCGCGGTGCTCAGCGCGACGGCGGGGGCAGTGTTCGCGGTGTCGATCACGCCGCGACCTTGGCGAGGTGCTCGTCGCGCGTGGCGGTGATGCCGGGCGGCAGCGGGCCGGGTGGCACGAGGGCCTCCGGCGGGGCCTGGGCCGCGTGCACGACGACGGCCCCGCGCAGGTCGGTGCCGACAGCTGGCTGCGGCGAGCCAACGGACAGCTCGGCCAGGCGCCGGTGCACCACCGGCCACTGCGCCAGCGCGTCGGTGACGGTGAACGGCGTGCGGTCGCCGGGCAGCATCACGCGGCAGCCCCCGCCGTGCATCAGCTCGACGACGTAGCCGGCGGCGGTCCGCGCGGCCCAGTCGAGCGCGGGCGCGGTCTGCGCGCCGGCAGTGTCGACGACGACGAGGGGCAGGTGGTCGACCGACTGCGTGAACTGGCGCTCTTGCAGCGGGCCGCCTCGTGCCGCGCTCTTCCAGTGAATGCGGCTGACCGGCGTCCCTGGCACGTACTGCCGCAGGCCCTCGGGTTCAGGGTCGGGCGTCTTGGAGACGGCGCCCTGGCGGGGTGGGCTGCCGGTCCGCGCCGGCTCTGGCAAGACGAGCACGGTCGTGGGCTCGCCGACCATCACGAAGCGCGTGATGAGCCCGAGGTCGTCGCGCACGCGCATCGGCGAGGGCTCGATCACGTGCTCGCCGGGCTGGTTGATCACGTAGCGGACCGAGCTGCGCCCCATCGGGAGCGCGTGCCAGACGCCGTCGGTGCCGAGCAGCTCGACCTCCGCCGGGAGCCCTGCAAGACCTTCGAGCTCGAACAGCACGGTGACGGGGTTGCCCTCGATCACGTCGGCGCGATCGACTTTGCGCACGACGACGAGCCGGTCGGCGCCGCTGGAGACGACCATGTGCGCGCCGATGTAGATCAGCGCCAGGCCGACCGCGACCGCGAACAGCGCGATCGAACCGAGCGCCGCCGCCACGGCGCAGAGCAGGACCGGCCCGAGAGCCAGCTCGATGGTGCGTTTCACCGGGCGGGGACTTGGCGGAGCGCGTCGGCGACGACCTCGAGCTGCGCGCCTTCCGGAGCCGCCGCGACGGGCTGGATCCGGTGGGCGAGCACGGTGTAGGCGAGCGACTGCACGTCGTCGGGCAGTGCGTACTCGCGGCCCTGCAGCGCGGCGCGCGCTCGCGCGGCGGCGAGCAGCTGCAACCCCGAGC
>JAEZDB010000118.1 GCA_023429855.1 Actinomycetes bacterium | reverse complement strand
GCACGGTCCCCGGACCGGCTGGCCCCGCCGGTCCGACCGGTCCCCAGGGTCCCGCCGGTCCGCGCGGCGCACAGGGTCCTGCCGGCCCGGCCGGTCCTCCCGGTGAGTCAGGCGGCGCCGCAGCAGCGCCAGCAGCGCTCCCGGTCTACAACGGCAACCTCTTCCTCGAGCTCGGCGGCCGGACGATCCCGATCACCAAGCTCGCCGGCTGCTACCGCCCGCGCTTCGACCAGCTCCCCGTCGACTGCCGCTTTGAGGTCAACGTCGCGAACGCGCAGGTGCTCGACTGGGTCGACGCGACCCTCAGCCAGCGCGACGGCGCCATCCGCGAGCTGCGGTTCGTGCAGGCCGACTTCAACCTCAACCGCGTGGCGCGGATCGAGGCACGCGGCGCGATGATCAGGCGCATTGCCCTGCCCGATCTCGACGCTGCCGGCGGCCGCACCCCCGTGCGCCTGGAGCTCACCGTCGCGGCCGAGGCGCTCTCGCGCTTCTCCGACACCGGAAGGGTCACCGCGTCGGCCGATCCGAAGACGGCCGTGCCGACCAGCGCCAACTTCTCCGCCGAGGCGGGCGGCGTGCGGCTCACGCGGGTGGCCTCGATCAAGGGCCTCCGGATCGACATCGGCATCACGACCGAGCAGTTCGGCGAGCTGCGCGATCCGGTGCTGACCCCGGGCGCGATCACGGTCTCGCCGCTGACGCTGTCGGCGACCTCCAACGACGTCGAGCTGCGCAAGTGGGCGCAGGAGGCCGCCGACGGCAAGACGCGGCCGTTCAAGATCGACCTGCTCGGCGCAGACCTCAAGGCCGTGATCGCCACCTGGTCGGTCGGTGAGGCTGCCCCGCTCGGCGAGGTGACGCCCTTCGCGGTCGGCACCGATGAGAGCGTCGGCCGGCTCGAGGTCGACGTGCACGGCGGGCCGGTCGCCATCACCAGCCCGTAGCGGTCAGATCGACTCGTCGCCGAGCAGCTCGACCGACGCCGGCCCGACGCGGACCGGCAGCATCGCCAGGAACTCCGCCACGTGCGCCACGAGCAGGTGCGCGGCGGCGAGGTCCTCGGCGGCGTGGCTCGTGGTGACGGCGACGACCTGCATCCCCGCGGCGCGACCCGCCGCGACCCCTGCGGGCGCGTCTTCGAGGACCAGGCAATCTGCGGGCTCGAGCCCGAGCAGCTCCGCGGCCAGCAGGTAGGGGTCGGGATTCGGCTTGACGCGCTTCGTGCGCTCGGCCGTGACGACGATCGACGGCGGCGCGAGCTCGGCCACCCGCAGACGGGTCTCGGCGAGCAGCGCCGTGCACGACGTGACGATCGCGATCTCCAGGCCCCACGCGCCCTCGGGAGCGAGCAGCTCCGGGGCGCCAGGGAGTGCGACGACCCCGCCGGTGTCGGCGATCTCGCGGCGCTCCAGCTCGGCGGCCTCCTCGGCTGCGTCGAGCTGCGGGGCGAGCATCTCGACGACCTCGCGCGCAGGGATGCCGTGCGGGTGCCGGTCGCCGACCGGCAGACCGCGGTCGCGCTTCCAGCCGTTCCACACGCGCTCGGTCGCCTCGGTCGAGTCGATCAGCGTGCCGTCGAGGTCGGTGAGGATCGCGCGCACGGCGCCCAGGTCGAGCGGTCCGGCCACGCGGGGCAGGCTACGGGACGGCGGCGCCCGAGCAGTCCGGTTCCCCGGCAGGCCGCGCCCCTGGTCGCCCGCAGTCGGCATTCAGGCCGCCGCTACGGCAGGATTGAGCGCGTGACCGACGCGACGACCGACCCCACCGGCGCTGATCCCGAGGCGGCCGGCGACGGACCGCGGCCGCTGGTCGTGCTGGCGATCGGCGACGTCGTCGGCTCGGCCGGGCGCAAGGCGCTGAACCGCGTGCTGCCGAACCTGCGCCACGAGCACAAACCCGACCTCGTGATCGTGAACGGCGAGAACGCCGCGGGCGGGATCGGGATCAATGCGCGGTCGGTCGACGAGATCACGAAGGCCGGCGCCGACGTGATCACGCTCGGCAACCACGCCTACCGCCAGTACGACGTCCACCGCCTGCTCGACGACCGCGAGACGCTGCTGCGGCCCGCGAACCACCTGGCCTCGCAGCCGGGCCACGGGTCGTGCGTGGTCGACACGGGTGGCGAGAACGGCCGCATCGGCGTGGTCAACCTCCAGGGCAACGTCTTCATGGAGTCGGGCCGCCACGCGTTCTCGGAGATCGACGCGGTCCTCGCGAAGCTGCGCAAGCAGTGCGACCACATCATCGTCGACTTCCACGCCGAGGCCACGAGCGAGAAGGTCGCGATGGGCTGGCACCTGGAGGGGCGCGTGAGTGCGATGTACGGCACCCACACGCACGTGCCGACCGCCGACTTCCGCGTGCTGCCCGAGGGCACCGCCTACATCACCGACATCGGCATGACCGGCGCCCGCGACGGCGTGATCGGGATGGAGCGCGACCCGTCGGTCCACCGCTTCGTCACCCACATGCACCAGCGCTACGAGCCGGCCGAGAAGAACCCCTGGGTGATGGGCATCAAGCTCACCCTTGACCGCGGCACGCGCATGCGGGCGCTGGCGATCGAGCAGCTGCTGATCAAGGCGTAGTGCTCGGGGCAGGCGCGACCGGGCGTGTTCGCGTCGCGTAAGGAAACGTCCCCCGACGGCGGGTTAGCGTGCGGCATGGCTCGCCGTCCCCTTGCCGCCCTGATCAGCCGCAGCGCTGCGGCACTGGCCGCGTGCTGCGCGCTCGCGATGACGGTCTCAGCGACGCCCGCCGCCGCTGCGCCCGCTGGCTCTTCGTACGACCCGGGCCCTGAGCGCTACGGCATCACGACGACCCGCGACGTGCCGATCACGATGCGCGACGGCGTGGTGCTGCGGGCCGACATCCACGAGCCGACCGACCCGGCGACTGGCGCGAAGGCCGTGGGGCCGTTCCCGGTGATCCTGAGCGAGACGCCCTACGGCAAGCAGCTCGGCGAGATCTCGCCCGACGTGGCCGAGCTGACCGGCTACGAGCCGGCGCTGATCAAGCGCGGCTACGTGCAGGTGATCGTCGACGTACGCGGCGCCGGCGGATCGGGCGGCACGTTCGACCTGCTCTCGCCCACGGAGCAGGCCGACTCGGTCGAGGTGATCGACTTCGTGAGCAAGCTGCCCAATACGACGGGCAAGGTCGGGATGCTCGGCCACTCCTACGTCGGGATCACGCAGCTGCTGGCCGCGGGGCGCGTCGGGCCCGACTCGCCGCTCAAGGCGATCTTCCCGATCATGGCGACCAACAACCCCTACCGGGAGCTGGTCAGCGAGGGCGGGCTCTTCAACCTCACGTCGGTGCCGGCCTACTCCTCGCTCGTGCTCGCGGCGACGTTGCTCAACCCGCTGGCGCAGCTGCCGCGCGACCCCGCCGACGCCGTCCACCTGACCAGCGGCCACGGGATCGGGTCGACCTATTGGGCCGTCGACACGATCGGGCCGGGCCTGCTCGGCGGGCCGACGGGGTACGACGAGGACTTCTGGAAGCAGCGCTCGCCTGGGTCGGTACTCGACAAGATCGTCGCCAATGGCGTCGCGGCCTACCTGGTCGGCGGGTCGTACGACGTGTTCCAGACGGGCGAGGTGCTCAACTTCGTCGGCCTGCAGAACGCCGCCGCGGGCCGCGCGCCGTATGGGCCGCTGCAGACGGCCCAGCCGCTGTCGGGCAAGTACCAGCTCACGGTCGGGCCCTGGTATCACCAGGCCCACTTCGACGAGTTCGACCTGCAGCAGACCGAGCTGGCGTGGTTCGACCGCTGGCTCAAGGGCGTGCCGACAGGCATCGACGAGACGACCGAACCGCTGCACGTGATCGAGCCGGGCGGCGCGAAGTACGACTCGGGGGCGCTGCCGCTGCGCGGCGCGTCGTCGAAGAAGCTCTACCTCGGCGCCGACAAGTCGCTCAGGGAGACGAAGCCGCTGAGCCTGCTTGGCGAGGACCGCTTCACCTTCAGCGCGGCCGGCGTGGCCTGCACGCGCGCGCTTGAGCAGTGGTCGACCGGGCTGCCGAACCAGCTGCTCGGGGCGCTCGGGGCGCAGGATCCCTGCGCTGATCGCCGGCCGGGGATGGAGCGCTCCCTCGGGCAGCGGTCTTACACGACGCAGCCCCTCGATCGGCCGCTCCAGATCGCGGGCCCCGGCACGCTGACGCTGCAGGCCCAGGCGACGACGAAGGACGCCGAGTTCGTGGTCACCCTGCAGGACGTCGACGAGAACGGCCACGTGCGCGACCTCACCGCGGGCGCGCTGCTGGGCTCGCACCGCGCCGTCGACGAGGCCCGCTCGTGGCCCGGCGCCGACGGCGACCCGCTGCTCAGCTGGCACCCGCACGACCGGGCCTCGAAGCGCGGCGTCGTGCCGGGCCGGACGACCCGCTTCGACGTGGCGATCCGCCCGTTCTTCGCGACGCTGCCCAAGGGCCACCGCCTGCGCGTGGTGATCGCGACGAGCGAGCTGCCGCACCTCGTCGCGATCCCCGGCGACCTGCTCAACCTCGTCGGCGGCGTCTACGACGTGCAGCGCCGCGTGGGCGCCGCGAGCTTCCTGCACCTCTCGGCGCGCGACGGGTAGGCGAGGTCTGCGGCAGACCGATTCGCCGCTCGTCGACTGGTCCGGGGTCTGCGCCCGCGCGGCAGACTCCCCCTCAGGTTCCGCGGGTCGCGCAACCGGCCCGCTTCTTCCGCTGCCCTCCGGCGGAAGTAGCGGGCGAGTGCGCGCGGACAGCGGGAGCCGAGGGCGAGTTCTACCGCGGCTAGTGTTCTGGCAGCGCCGCCATGCCCGAGCTGACCTACCGCTTCGCCACCCACGCCGACGTGCCCGCGATCGTCGCGCTCGTGGAGTCGGCGTACCGCGGCGCCGCGTCGGAGCAGGGGTGGACCTCCGAAGCGCACCTGATCGGCGGGCAGCGCACCGACCCGGCCATGATCGCTGAGACGATCGACCGCCCGGGGTCGTACATCCTGCTTGCCGAGGAAGACGGCGAGCTGCTGGTCTGTTGCGAGATCAACGCGCCCGCGACGGACGGGGGCGCCACCGACCACGGGTGCGGCCCCGGCCACAGCCCGACGGGCACCGCCTACTTCGGGATGTTCTCGGTGCGGCCGACGCTGCAGACCGGCGGCTACGGCAAGCGCGTGCTCGCCGAGGCCGAGCGGGTCGCCCGCGACGAGCTCGGTGCGACCGCGATGGAGATGACCGTGATCCGCCAGCGCAACACGCTGATCGCCTGGTACGAACGCCGCGGCTACGCCCGTACCGGCGAGCGGCGGCCGTTCCCCTACGGCGACGAGCGCTTCGGCGTCCCGAAGGTCGACGACCTCGAGATGGTCGTCTTGGCCAAAGCGCTCTGACCGCAGCCGAGGCGATGGGTCAGATCAACGCGCCATGAGCATGTTATTCCGACCCATCCAGTGCGCGCCCCGGGCGATGGGTCTGATCAACGGGCCATGAGCGCGTGAATCCGACCCGTCCGCTCAGTCCGGCGCGTCGCCCGGCGGCGGTGCCGTCCGCCCGGCCTCCAGCGCGCGCCGCATCTGCGCGTTGAACACGAGCGTCGTCGCGCCCGCGATCGCGGCGGGGCCGAGCACGAGCAGCGGCTCGCCGGTGGTCTGCGCGGCGGCCAGCGCTGCAGCCGAGCCGAGCCCCGTAGTCAGGAGCCCGGCCCAGCCGATGCGGCGCGGCATCGGGTCCATCAGGGGCGAGTCCTCGGGGTTGTCGGGCATGAGCCACGGGTTGAGGCGCTGCAGCTCCTTGAGCTCGATCACCGAGAGGACGGCGCCGGCGGCCGCGAGCAGCAGGCCAGTCCACGCGAGGCCGATGCCGGCGACAACCATCGCCGTCGCAGCGAACGACACCAGCGCGTAGCCGCGCGGCTCGACGAGTTTGCGGCCTGCGGTCATCGGCGGATCGTCTGCCTCTCTCTGGAGCGCAAAGGCCGATGGGCCATGCCAGCGGCTACTTGCTGAGGGTGCGAAGACCCGCGTAGCGGCCGCCGTCGCCGGTCTGGCGACCACGAACGAACAGCACGAGCACCGCCACAAGGGCGACGATCGCGAGCCACGGGAAGATCACGCTGAGGAAGGCGGTGAGCACCGCGACCACCTCGACGGCGGCGGGCAGGATGATGCTCGCCTCGCGCTCGCCCTCCAGGCGCTTGCGGGCGCCGATCACCAGCGACGACGTGGAGTACCAGCCGAGGAGGGCTGCGGCGCCGCCGATCACGGCACCGAGGATCCACGAGCCGTCGTGCTCGGCCAGCGACCCGGCGCCAAAGATCCCGCCGAAGGCCACGGCGGGCGCCAGCCAGATCTGGTCGGCGATGCCTTTGCCCTTGGCCGAGCGGCTCGCCTCGATCAGCCCAGCGACCGCAAACGCGACGAGGAACACGAGGAACGGCGTGCTCTCGACCCAAGACAGCGGCGTGCCCGAGAAGTCGACGGCGAAGTTCGCGGAAGCGCAGAGCGCGACGACCAGGGGCGCCAAGACGGGTCGGAGGCCGAAGGCCAATCCCAAACCGATGGCCTGCAAGATGTCTTGAATGGTGTCCATGTGAAGTACCGTTGGCCCGGTGACTCTAGACGACGGAAAGCGCACTCCGCCGGTGCCCTCGAGCTCGGCGACCCGTGATCTGGAGCGGTACGCGTCACTCTTCGCGGCTCGTACCTCCGGGATGCGCACGTCGGCGATGCGCGATCTGATGGCGATCACCGAGCGTCCGGAGGTGATCTCGCTCGCCGGCGGACTGCCCGACGTGTCGAACTTCCCGCCGGAGATGCTCGACAACATCTCGACCGCGATCAGCCGCGATTCGATCCGCGCCCTGCAATACGGGCCGACCGAGGGCATGGCGCGCGTCCACGAGGCCATCCAGACCGTGATGGCCGAAGAGGGCACCCAGGTCGACCTCGGCGAGCTGCTCGTCACGACGGGCGGCCAGCAGGCGATCGACCTCGTCTGCAAGATCCTGCTCGACCCGGGCGACGTCGTCCTCGCGGAGGGCCCGACCTATCCGGGCGCGGTGCCGACCTTCTCGGCCTACCAAGCCGACGTGCACCAGCTCGAGATGGATCAGGACGGCTTGCGGATCGACAAGCTCGAGGAGAAGCTCGCCGAGCTCGACGCCGCTGGCAAGCGGCCGAAGTTCCTCTACACGATCCCCACGTTCCAGAACCCGGCCGGCGTGACGATGAGCCTCGAGCGCCGCAAGCGCGTCATCGAGATCGCGCACGAGCGCGAGATGCTCATCATCGAAGACAGCCCGTACTCGCTGCTGCGCTTCGAGGGCGAGCCGCTGCCGACGCTGCGCACGCTCGACGGCGGCCACTTCGTGGTCTACCTCGGCACGTTCTCGAAGATCCTCGCGGCCGGCCTGCGCGTCGGCTGGATCGCGGCCCCGCGTGCGATCCGCCAGAAGATGAACATCGGCAAGGCCGGGGCCGACCTCTGCTCGGCGTCGATCTCGCAGGTCGTCGTCGAGGCCGCCCTCGCCGACCTCGACCTGTGGCGCCGCTACCTCGACGAGCTCCGCCACCGCTACCGCGGCCGCCGCGACGCGATGCTCGAGGCGCTCGAGGCCTCCATGCCGGTCGGCTCGCAGTGGACTCGCCCGACGGGCGGCCTCTTCCTCTGGGCGACGCTCCCCAGCCAGCTCGACACGACCAACTTGCTCGCGCGCGCCCTGCGCAGCAACGTGGCGTTTGTCCCCGGCCGCGGCGCCTACCTCGACGGGAGCGGCGGCGACTCGATGCGCCTGAACTACTCGGGGGTCGACGAGACCGAGATCCGCGAGGGCGTGCGCCGCATCGGCGCCGTGGTCACCGAGCAGCTCGAGCTCTACGGCGACGACGTCGGCGAACCGCTGCAGCCGCGCCGGCGCTCGAGCGACGGC
>JAEZDB010000109.1 GCA_023429855.1 Actinomycetes bacterium | reverse complement strand
CGGCTTCGTCGGTCACGTCGCAGGCGACGGCCACGCCGCCGATCTCGTCGGCGACCAGCTTGGCGCGGGCTTCGTCGCGGTCGGCGACGACCACCAGCCCGTACTCGCGGGCGAGCCGTCGCGCCGCCGCCTCACCGAGCCCCGAGGCGCCGCCGAAGACGACGGCCGCACCCTCCGCGCGGTCGGCACCGCTGCCCTCGATATCGAACCGAACGCTCATTCGGTAACCGTAGCGAGCGGCGTCGTCAGGCGGCGTGTGCGCTCCACACCGCCTGAACCCCTTGCGGACTGCGGTCCAGTGTCGCCCAGCAAGACTGGACCGCAGTCCGTTTGGGCCGGGGGCTGGTGAGCAGCGCGTTTCAACCGGTGTTGCGCAGGCCGCCGGCGATCCCGTTGATCGCCAGCGCGCTCGCGCGCGCGATCTCTTCGCCCGTCTCGCCGGCAACGGCGCGCTTCATCAGCTCGACCTGGATGAACGACAGCGGGTCGACGGTGGGGTTGCGCCGGTCGATCGAGCCGCGGAGCGCCGGCTCGCGGTCGAGCAGCCGCTCGCGGCCGGTGACGGCGCAGAGCTCGCGGGTCGTGCGGGCGTACTCGGCTTCGATCTGCGGCCAGATGCGGTCGCACATCGGCGTGGCCCCGGCAACGGCGGCGTAGCGGCGCGCGATCCCGAGGTCGGCTTTGGCGCAGGCCATCTCGGCGTTGCTCACCAGCGCAGCGAAGAACGGCCAGACCCGGTCCATCTCCTGCAGGATCTCCAGGCCGTGCTGCTCGCGAGCCGCCTCGAGCGAGGCGCCGAAGCCGTACCAGCCCGACAGCACGATCCGGGACTGCGTCCACGAGAACACCCACGGGATCGCCCGGAGGTCTTCGATGCGCTGGCTCGCCTTGCGCTTGGCAGGACGCGACCCAAACCGCAGCTGCGAGATCTGCCCGATCGGCGTCACCGAGTGGAAGAACGCGGCGAAGTCGGGGTCGTCGTAGACGAGGGAGCGGTAGGCCCTCGTCGACAGGTCGCACATCTGCTCGAGCACCGGGTCGTAGCGGGCGCGGCGCTCCGCCGACAGCCGAGCGTCGCCGGAGCCCGCGCCGCGCAGCAGCGCCGCGCCGGTCGTCAGCTCCAGCTCGCGGTGGGCGATCTCGGGCACGGCGTACTTGTCCGACAGCACCTCCCCCTGCTCGGTCACCTTGAGCCGCCCGCCGACCGTGCCAGGCGGCTGCGCGCTGATCGCGACGATGCTCGGGCCGCCGCCGCGCCCGACGGCGCCGCCGCGGCCGTGGAAGAAGATCCACGTGAGGCCGTGCTCGCGCATCACCTCGGAGAGCTCGAGCTGGCCGCGGTAGATGCCCCAGCCCGAGGCCACATAGCCGACGTCCTTGTTGGAGTCGGAGTAGCCGAGCATGATCTCCTGCTCGTCGCCAACGGCCGCCAGGGCGTTGCGGTAACACGACTGCGCAAGGACCGTCCGCATCGTCTCCGCGGCGGCAGCGAGCGTCTCGCCCTCCTCGAAGAGTGGGACGATCCGCAGCGCGCAGTCGACGCCACCAGCCCGCGAGAGGCGGCTTTCCTTGAGCAGCAGCAGCACCTCGAGCAGGTCGACCGGCCCGCTGCAGCCGGAGATGATGTAGCTCTGCAGCGCACCCTCGTGGTCGCCGCGGCGCAGGTCGTCGAGCGTGCGGAAGGTCTGGACGATCTCCTGCGTGGACTCGGAGAAGCCGCTGATGTCGCTGGGAATGAGCGGCCGGCGGTCGTCGATCGCGGCGGTCAGCAGGGAGATCCGCGCGTCCTGCGGCAGCGCCTCGTAGTCCGGGCACAGCTCGAGCTCAGCCAGGATCTCGGCGATCGCCGCGCGATGCTTATCGGCGTGCTGGCGGACGTCGAGGCGGGCGAAGTGGAAGCCGAACACCTCGACCTGGCGGATCACGTCGCGCAGCAACCCGTCGGCGACGAACGAGCCGCCGCTGGCCAGCAGCGCGGTCTCGCAGGCGCGCAGCTCGGCGAGCAGGTCGGCCGAGCAGCTGTAGCCGCGCCCGTCGCCCTCAAACGTGGCTCGGATCCGCCGCGCAATCAGCCCGAATGCCCGCCGATACGGCTCCTCGGGACTGCGGCCGGCGAGGATCGCGAACGTCTTGGGGAAGTCCTGCGCCCCGCTCGCCTCGATGGCCGCAAGCGCGGGCGGCTCGCCGACGAGCCGGCTCGACAGCGAGACCCGAGCCGACAGCTCGATCACCCGCTCGCGCAGGAACTGCAGGCAGGCCGTGCGCATCGCCAGCAGCGTCTGCTCGGTCACGGCGGGCGTGACGAACGGGTTGCCGTCGCGGTCGCCGCCCATCCAGGAGCCGAACCGCAGGAGCGGCGGCACGGCGATGTCGGCGCCCGGGTAGGTCTCGGCGACCGCCGCCTCCAGCTCGCGGTAGATGTCGGGCAGCACCTCCGCCAGGGTCTTGCGCAGGTAGGCCAGACCGGTCTGCACTTCGTCGCCGACGGTCGGCGTCACCGCCCGGATCTCGTCGGACCCCCACAGCTCCTGGACCGCGCTCGCAAGGCTCTCGGCCGCGATCGCCTCGTCGTCGTGGGTCGGGCGACGCTCGTCGAGCTGCCGCAGCACCCCGAAGATCCGGGCGAGCTTGTCGAGGGTCGTGCGCCGCCGAGCCTCGGTCGGGTGCGCCGTCATCACGAGGTGGACCTCCGCCCGAGCGAGCAGCCCGCGCACGTCGTCGGCCGACAGACCGTCGGCGGCGATCTGCTCGACGACCTCGCGCAGCGACCCCTGCCGAGCGGCCGGCGCCGACGCCAGCTCCTTCGAGCGCACGCGCCGGATGCGGTCGTTGTCTTCGGCGAGGTTGAGCAGCTGGAACCACCGGGTGAGCGATCGCGCGAGCACGCCGAGACCCTCGGTCGAGAGCCCGCCGATCAGCGCGTCGAGCTCGGTGCCTGCAGCTTCGTCGCCGCCGCGCAGCCGCTCGCCGAGGTCGATCACCTGGCGGTGCAGGTCGAGGGCCTCCTCCCCTTCGCCGACCACGATCACGCGGTCGAGCACCATGCGCAGCAGCGCACGATCGGCCGCGAAGTCGCGCGGCCCACCCAGGCCGGGCGTGGGCTGAAGCGCTGGCGTGGTCAGTGGAGGCTCCTAAGACGAGGGTTGGGCGTCGCGGCATCTTCTCCCGCCTCCCGTCCCGCCCGCAACCGCCATCCGTACAAGGTGCGGGCTCGCCAATGCACCGGTTCGGTCGTCCCCCGAGCCGCGGTCCACCAAGCGACGCGCTGGCGCTGCTGTGGTTCACTCGCGCCATGTCGCCGTTGCCTCGAAAGCCAAAACCCGCGAAGCCGGGGAAGCCCGGCAACCGCGAAGCGCTCGAGCGTGCGCTCGACCTCGGACGCAAGACGCCTGCGCCCGACGTGACGATTCGGCTTGACGCCAAGCCGCCGTCGGGTGCCGCGCTCAAGCGGCTCGGCATCAAGGACGCCCGCGTGGCCGAACTCGCCAAGCACCTCGCCGGCCGCAGTGAAGAGATCGCTGAGCGGATTGCCGGCGACCGCGCCCTGGCCGAGCTGCTGGCGACCGACCCCGCAGCCGCCCTGGGCCAGCTCGAGGTGCCGGAGGAGCTGCGCACCGGCGGCGACGGGCAGACGCGCAAGGAGTTCTTGGACCGGTTCCGCGGGGTCAA
Source organism: Actinomycetes bacterium (assembly GCA_023429855.1). Classification (GTDB taxonomy): domain Bacteria; phylum Actinomycetota; class Thermoleophilia; order Solirubrobacterales; family Solirubrobacteraceae; genus JAGIBJ01. The sequence goes on along the minus strand of JAEZDB010000109.1, from coordinate 7,871 downwards.
GATCCAGGTGCCCGAGGCGACCGCCGGCATCCACGACCCGGTCCGGTTGACCGGAGCCCAGGCCGCCGCCGTGCAGCTCATCGCCGACACGTTCGCGGCGGCCGCAGCGAATCCGGCCACGTTCGCCAGCCTGAAGACCGACCCGCTGACCGTCGTGACCGGTATCGCGGCGAACAAGCCGCCGGCCGGACTCGCACCCGGCTCCGCTGCAGCCGCCACCGTCGTGCGCGACGTCGGCGACCAGATCGCCGCCGTCTACGGCGCGCCAACGAGGCTGCAGCCGCCGAGCGGCACCGCGATCCGCGTTTCGCGCGTCAAGGGGGCCTGACCATGTCGCGCGCAGACAGCGGCGGGTTCGACCTCGTCTTCGAGCTGTCGCTCGCGGCGATCCGCCAGCGCCTGGCTCCGCTCGTCGCCGCCCCGATCCCCGACGCCAACATGCCGGTGCAGAACTGGGGCACACTCGTCCTGCACACCGAGCTGAGCCTCAACGACCTCTCGCTCCAAGCAGACGCGAGCGTGCGGACGGAGCTCGGTGCGAGCGTCCAGCTGACCTGGCCGGCGCTCGTCTCCGGCGGCATCCAGGTCGTTGCGCCCGGCAGCCAGACATTCGCGGCGTCGATCGCGATTACCGGCCGGCCCGAAGCATCGGGCACGAGCCTGTCGCTGCGGTTCGCGCCCGACGCCGCGCAGATCGAGATCGCGCCGGGCACGCTCGAGGGCGTGCTCGGCATCGGCGCCTGGCTCTCGCTGGTCGGCACGCTCTTCGGCAATGCCGCACGTGAGGCCGAACGCGAGCGGATCTACGAGGCGACCGAGCAGGCCATCGAGGCGTCGCTGAACGCGAGCCTCGCCGATGTGGTGCCGCTCGGGACGCTGCCGCGGCCGCCCGTCTCGTCGGTCGAGATCGTCGCGGTGGGGCAGGAGCTGCGGATCCTGATGATGATCGGCGGCCGTCGCGCCGACGCCAGCCCTGCGGCGATCACCCGATCCGCGATCCGCACCGGTCCGGGCGGCGTGCCCCGCGACCTCGCCGCGGTGATCATCGGCAACAAGGCGGTGCTGCGGGATCTGCTGAAGCCGATGCTGCGCAGCGGCCTCGGGCTCTCGGCGTCGGGGTTCGTCTCGCAGCACCCGTGCGCGTGGCTCGGCACCGCGCCGCTGCCGGCCTCTGCGACCGTCGCGGGGATCCGCCCGGCCGTGAAGGCGCTGATCACCGGCATCGACTCGACCGGGTCGCTGCGGGTCCAGCTCGCGTTCGAGGGCGAGCACTCGACCGGCGCCTTCGGCATCGAGGGCACGCTCGACCTGCGGATCGGCCTGTCGGTCGTGCAGAACGCCGACGGGACGCGCACCCTCACGCTGACCGTCGGGACCGGCGTGGTCAGCGGCCTCGACATCTGGGTCGCCTGGTGGGTCTACGCCGGCGGCATCTTCGTCTCGCCGCTGCTGGTCCTCGCGATCGCGCTGACCGACGCGTTCGCCGGCGGCGGACTCGCGAACACGATCAACAACGCCGTCCGCGGCGCGATCGGCAACGGCACGCTCAGCCTGCCGCTGCCGAGCAACGCGCTCAGCGTCACGACCCTGAGCGCCGCGCAGGCCGACGCCGAGCCACAGTCGATCGACCTCGGGCCGTTCAACGTTGCCGTGTTCCCGGCCAACGACGTGATCGTGACGATCGGGTAAACCGCCGAGACGGGTGGCGCGCCCGGCGTGGGGCTCGGGCGCGCCGTCAGCCCGTCAGTAGATCTCCGGGATGAAGGTCTGCTCGCTGATCGGCGGCCGGACGTAGGCGGTGTCGTTGCGCAGCGGCGGCAGCTCCAGCGGCGGCGGCGTCACGTCCTCGTAGTCGACCATCGACAGCAGGTGGCTGATGCAGTTGAGCCGGGCGCGCCGCTTGTCGTCGGCGCGGACGACGTACCACGGCGCCTGCTTGATGTCGGTGTGGGCGAACATGTCGTCCTTGGCCTTGGAGTACTCGGCCCAGCGCTGGCGCGACTCGAGGTCCATCGGGGAGAGCTTCCAGCGGCGCATCGGGTCGTGCACGCGGGCCTGGAAGCGCTTCTCCTGCTCCTCGTCGCTCACCGAGAACCAGTACTTGATGAGCAGGATCCCGGAGCGCACGAGCATCCGCTCGAACTCGGGGCAGGACCGCATGAACTCCTGGTACTCCTCATCGGTGCAGAAGCCCATCACCTTCTCGACGCCGGCGCGGTTGTACCAGGACCGGTCGAAGAGGACGATCTCGCCTTTCGCCGGCAGGTGGGCGACGTAGCGCTGGAAGTACCACTGGCCACGCTCGCGCTCGGTGGGTGTGCCGAGGGCGACGATCCGGCAGACGCGCGGGCTGGTCCGCTCGGCGATGCGCTTGATCACGCCGCCTTTGCCGGCGGCGTCGCGGCCCTCGAAGACCACCACGACTCTCAGCCCCTCTTGCTTGACGTACTCCTGCAGGAGTACGAGCTCGGTCTGGAGGCGCCGCAGTTCGGCGTCGAACTGCTCGCGGTCGAGTTTGGGCTGCTTGGCGGACTTGCTCATCGGCGGTTGCTGGCCATCTTGGGCACCGGCTCGCCGCAACGCAAGACTCAGACCGTCGATGGATCCCGCAGAAAGGCAGCAATCTCGCGGGCCATGCCAACGGGGTCGTCGAACGCGAGCAGCGGGCCGGTGCCAGGCAGCGTGCGCAGGAGCGCTAGGTCGATCAGGTCGGCGGCTTCGTCGGCGGCGCGGCGCGGGGCGAGCGGGTCGTCGTTGCCCCAGAGCACGAGCGTCGGGCACGCGACCTTGGCGTAGTGGTCGATGAGCTCGCGGAACTCCTCGGTGTCCCAGCCGGCGATCACGCGACGCCACGCCCGGCTGCGCTCACCGGACTCCAGCATCGCGGTGCGCGACGAGGAGACGAGCGTCTGCACGCGGGGCCCGGGCTTGGGCCCGACGAGCTCGGGGCGGATCGCCAGTCGGGCGACGGACCGCGAGATGAGCGGCCCGGCCGGGGCCACCGCGCCGGCGACGATGCGGGCCGCCGAGTCCCGTGCGCCGGTGCGAGCCGGACGGTGCAGGCGGCCCGGGAGCAAGATCAGGCTCGACGGCTCCAGCCAGCCGCGGCTGATCGCGCGCAGCAGGAGCTGCGCGCCGAGGCCGCTCCCGCCGACGCGTGGCCGCGCGCCCCCGATCTCCCGGCTGCATTCGGCCAGGAGCTTCGCGGTCCAGTCGATGTCGTACGGGAAGCCCGGTGCCTCCTCCGAGTCGCCGTGTAGCGGCAGGTCGGGGAGCACGAGCCGCACCCGATCGAGCAGCTCGTTCGACGCGGGCGTGAACTCGCGGTGGCTCAAACCACGCGAGTGCCAGAGGATCAGCGGCTGCCCCGTGCCCCCTTCGCGGTAGGCGATGCGCGCGCCGTCGGAGGCATGGAAGAGGCGCAGGCGCAGCACCGCGCCATCGTCGCACGGCGCCTGCGTGCTTGGCGAGGGTTGGCCGTCACCCGGCGCAGCCGCCTGTCATGGTGGCCGAGCCTTGCCTGGGACGCCGCTCGACCGCCGCATCTTCGCGATCGCCATCCCGGCCCTCGGCAGCCTGATCGCCGAGCCGCTGTACCTGCTGGTCGACACGGCGATCGTCGGGCACCTCGGGACGCGTGAGCTCGCCGCGCTCGCGATCGCGACCCAGGTGCTGCTGACGGTCGTGAGCCTCTGCGTGTTCTTGGCCTACGGCTCGACCACCGAGGTGGCGCGGGCCGCCGACGACCGCACGCGGGCCGCCCTCGGCGCGCAGGGCCTGTGGCTCGGCGCGCTCACCGGCGTCATCGTGGCGCTCGGGCTGGTCGTGTTCGCTGGCCCGATCGCCGACCTCATCGGTGGCGACTCGCCCGCACGGGAGCTCGCGGCGCGGTACCTGCGGCTGTCGGCCGTCGGCGTGGCGGCGCAGATGGTGGCGATCGCCGGCCAGGGCTGGCTGCGGGGTCGCGAGGCCCTGGGGCTGGCGCTGCGGCTCGTCGTCGCCGGGCAGGTGATCAACATCGTCGCCGAACTCGGGCTCGTCTACGGGCTGGACCTCGGCCTCGACGGCTCGGCGCTCGGCACCGTGATCGCGCAGCTGTCGGTCGCCGCCGCCACCGTGTGGCTCGTGGTGCGCGCCGCGCGGACGACGGGCGCGTCGCTGCGTCCCGACCCGGCGACGCTCACGCGGCTCTCGCGGTTCAGCGGGCTGCTGCTCGTGCGGTCGGCGGCGCTGAGCGGCAGCTACCTGCTCGTCGGCTCGCTCGCCGCCCGGATCTCCGAACCGGCAGTCGGCGCGCACCAGGTGGGCACGCAACTGGTCTGGCTGGGGGCGCTGGCGCTCGACGCGCTCGCGATCGCGGCGCAGGTCTTGGTCGCTGCGGCGCTCGGCGCCGGTGACCGGCGCGCTGCTCGTACTGCGGCGCTGCGGATCACCGGGTGGTCGGTCGCCGCCGGCGTGCTGGTCAGCGGGACGCTCCTGCTGGCTGGGCCGACGCTCGTCGCGTCGCTCTTCAGCCCCGACCCTGCCGTGGCTGATGCCGCCCGCGAGCTATGGCCGTGGCTCTGCGCGATCCAGCTCGTCGGAGGGCTCGTGTTCGCCCTCGACGGGATCCTGATCGGCGCCCAGGATGGACGGGTGCTGGCGGTCTCGATGGTGGCCGCGGCCGCCGTGCTCGTGGCGACGCTCATGGCCGTGGGGACCGACACGCTCGCCGCGCTCTGGGCGGCGCTGCTGGCGATGTTCTTGATGCGCACAGTGACGCTCAGCGTTCGCGCGCTGCGCGGCCCGCTGCAAGCGGCGTGACGACCGGCCGCCCCAGTCAGCCGACGTAGGGCTTGCCAGGCCCCGCCGGGATGCGCAGGCCCGTGAGGTAGTCACGGGGATACACGCCGTCACCCAGCCCGCTCAGCGTGCGCCGATCCGGCGTACCTCGTGCGATCGAGCGCCGATCGGCGCGGCGGCGCTCCACGATCAGGCGGCCGCGGCCGACTGGCACGACCTGCACCTCGTCGCCGGCTTGAAAGTGCGCGCCAGACAGCGCCTCGACCGACAGCGTGAGCTGGTTGTCGGGCGTGATCCTGGGCATGGTTCGACCATACGCCCAAGGGGCGGCGGAACACGCCGATTTGCCGCGCCCGCTGGACCAACGGCCGACCGCGCGGGGGACGAACGCAGACCGCTCGTTAGCGAACGCTCTGCGGGTCGAACGCCGAGTTCAGGCGCCACTGGTTGCCGCGGGCGTTCCAGGTGAGGTCGTAGGTCAGGTCGCGTGGCGGTTTGCCTTGCTCGGTCGAGAAGCGCACCACGGCGCTCGCGACGACCTCATCGACGCCGTTGAACCGCACGAACTCGACGGTGGCACCGTCGGTCGCCAGTCCCTCCAGGATCTCCCGGCACGCCGTCAGGCTGCCCGACAGGTTGGAGTCGATGAAGGCGGGCGTCACGTCGCGCTCACAGGAGCCTTCAGGGTCGGCGCCGGTGAAGACGCGCTCCACCACCGTGCGAACCTCCTCGGCCACCTCCGGCGGCAGGGTGCGCGAACACGCCTGGAGACCGAGATCGGCCGAGAGCTCGACCTGGGCCTGCCCGAGCCGCAGACGCTGGCTCGTCAGTTCGCGGTAGCGCGCGGCGTCGGAGCCGTCCGCCACTGGTACGGCCTGCTCGTAGAGGCTCGCGTATTCACGGTGGTTGCTCAGCAGCGCCGCAAACTGGGCGGCATCGGCGCTCGGCGGCGACAGGCGCTCGAGCTCGCGAAGCTGCGCGGCTGAGGCCTGTGCACGGGCGCGGTCGTAGGCCTGCTGGTCGGACCCCAGCTCGGATGGCACACCGAGCCGAGCACCGATCGCCTCGACGCTGCGGGCGTGATCGGCGCAGATCTCGTCGGCGTCGCGAGCGAAGGACGAGGTTGCGGCCCCGCCAGACGTCGGGCTCGCCGGGGCGCTCGGGGCTGCAGGAGCGGCCGCACCTGAGGTCGGCTCGGCGGGATCTTCAGCTCCGCAGGCCGCCAGCACCATCACGATCGCCACGAGGACGACCACTGCTGCGGCGAAGATCGCCGCCCCTCGTGCGGTGGGATTCCGCATCAGCGCCGAACCTGCATCGGCGAGACCTTAGCCGACGTCTCCGGTCGCCATCAACACGCGACCAACCCAGGATTTGCAGGAGTTCTTGGGCAGATTGGCGTCGCACGGACGAAAACCTACGGGGCAGGCGCTCCAACTACGTGGAGGTCCCCACTACCCCTCGGCGCCCCTGGTTGCGAGCATCGATGCCGATGGTCTCCCACACCACGACGGCCGCCTGGCGCCACGCCGCGCTTGCCGCTGCCTCGTCGCTTGCTTTCCTCGCTCCAGCGCCTTCGCTCGCTGCACCGGCTCCACGCGCGCTGACGCTCGCCACGCCTGGCACCGAGCTGCGGGGCGTGCAGTTCTGGAAGCTCTCAGACGACGGAAAGCGCATGTTCTTCCAGACCGACGAGAACCTGCTCCCGGCCGACAACGACAGCGTCGTCGACGTCTATGAGCGGTTCAGCGGTCAGACGCGGCTCGTCAGCGGGGGCACGGCGGGCACCAACGCGACGCTGGAAGTCATCACGCCGGACGGCACCCGCGCGCTCTTCACCACCACCGAGTCCCTCGACGCGGCCGACACCGACGCGACGCTGGACCTCTACGAACGCCACGCTGGCGGAGTGTTGCGGCTGATCACCCCCGGCGTGCAGCAGCCCTTTGACGTTGCGATCAGCGACGACGGCACCCGCGTGTTCTTCGCGACGGAGGAAGCCCTGCTACCGGGCGACACCGACACGGCCACCGACTTCTACGAGCGCCGCTCCACCGGTGATCTGACGCTCGTGACGCCCGGCACGCAGAACACCGACACCGGTTTGGGTGGCATCTCGTCCGACGGCACGCGCTTTCGGTTCATCACGGATGAGCCGCTGCTTCCGCTCGACACCGACACCGCGCGCGACCTCTACGAACGCACCAGCGCCGGCTCGCTGCGGCTCATCTCGACCGGCGGCGCCAATGAAGACATCGACGGATTCGCGGCCTCGGCCGACGGGACCCGCGTGTACTTCGAGACCCGCGAGGCGATCCCGGGCACCGGCGACGTCGACGACGGGCTCGACATCTACGAGCGAGAGCCGAGCGGCGGGCTGCGGCTGGTGACCATGCCGGATTCAGCGCCGTTTGACGCCGAGCGGATCATCCATGTGTCGCGTGATGGCCGTCGCGTCACGTTCCCGACGCTGCGGCCAGCCCTCCCGGCCGACACCAACAGCGTGCGCGACCTCTACCAGCGCACGGATGCCGGGCTGCGGTTGATCAGCGCTGGCGGCGACGGCCCCGCTGAGGACGCCGGGCTGCCGAGCGCGTCCGACGACGGCACCGTCGTGTACTTCCGCACCGAGGTGGCGGTCCCGGGCACCGGCGACACCGACACCTCCGCGGATCTCTACCGGCGCGGGGCCGACGAGAGCGTGGCGCTCGTCAGCGGCGGAAACCAGAACATCCCCGTGACCGCGCACGCTGCAAGCGCCGACGGCTCCCGCATCTTCTTCAGCACGAACGAGAACATCGGCGCCACCGACGAAGACGGCCTGCGCGACGTCTACGAAGGCGCGCCCGGCGCCGCTCCGCGCCTGCTGAGCACCGGGGTGTTTGCCACCGGCCAGGCCGTGACCTTCGGCGGGGCGTCGCGCGATGGCAGCCGCGTGTTCTTCTCTACGGGCGAGGCCCTGGTGGGAACCGGCGACTTCGACGTGCACACCGACGTCTACGAGCGTGCGTGGACCAGCCCGACGTTCGACGCGCCGCCGCAGATCGGCGGAACGCCGCAGCCCCGCCAGACGCTGACCTGCGCCACGC
>JAEZDB010000196.1 GCA_023429855.1 Actinomycetes bacterium | reverse complement strand
ACGTCGAGCGCGCCGAGACGACGCTGCGCCACCAGTTGCGCTGGCAGCGCGTCGCGGGCGTGACGCGCGGCAACCAGATCTTGATCGCGGGAGCGGTGCCGACCGTGCTGCCGCAGATCGAAGGGCTGCGGCTGGAGCCGCTCGCGCCTGGGTTCCTCCCGTCGCCGCTGCTCGACGCTGGCACCGTCGTGGTCGCCGCCGACGGCTCGATGCTGCTTGGCGTGGCGTCGCTGCTCGGGGCGACCGCCATCGCGATCGACGCGTCGAAGGGCGAAGTGCACGATCCGGTTCCAGGGCGCCTGCGCTCGCGTGCGTCGACCGAGCTGCTCGCTGGCGCCCACACCGTCGTCGTGGAGTCACGGGCGCCGCTGCAGGCGCGTCGTGGTCGCCGCGACGAGGCCACGACTGAACGTGCCGTCGCTGGCGTCCTCGCGCAGCTCGACCGCGAGCTGATCGGACCGCTGCGCGCCGCCGCCGCCTGGGTCGGCGCGTGCATCTCGGTCACCTCCGATCTCCCGCGAACTTCCTCCGGGGCGCCGCTGCGCGGCGACGTGCCGATCGCGATGGCCGGCCCTCGGTCGGTGTTCATGCCGGAGCCAGCGCCGCTGCTTGCGCCGCTCGGCACGTCGCTTGTTCCGGCCTACTGCGAGCGCGGCGTCGAGACGTCGCCTGCGGTGTCGACGCCGCTCACGATGCTGCTTGGCCGCGACGTCAGCGTGCCCCGCCGCTTCACGCGCGACGCCCGCACGGGCCTCACGGTCGGCGGCGCGGCCGCGGCCTGAGGGCTGGGGCGAGGCGTCCGCTGGGAGCGCCGGTTTTGGGCGTTCGTGGCGGAGGCTCGCCCGTATGACGCGCAACATAGTCGGGTAGGCTGCCGCGCATGCGAGCGCTGCGCGTGGTGACGGAAGACGGGCCAGGCGCCGTTGAGCTGCTTGAAGTGCCAGCGCCCGACGCGCCGCTGATCGTGGCCGTCCGGGCTGCGGCCGTCGCCTTTCCTGACGTCCTCATGACCCGCGGGAAGTACCAGATCCGCCAGGCGCTGCCGTTCACGCTGGGGTGGGAGGCGGCCGGCGACGTGGTCCGCGCGCCCGACGACAGCCCGTTCGCGGTCGGCGACCGCGTGATGACGCTTAGCTTTGGCGCGCACGCCGAGCAGGTTGCCGCGGTGCCCGAGGCGACGTTCGCCCTGCCAGACGCGATGACCTACGAGCAAGGCGCCGCCTTCCCGCTCAACTACCTCACGGCGCTCGCGGCGCTCGAGCGCCGTGGACGCCTCGTCGCCGGCGAGCGCGTGCTGGTGCACGGCGCGGCGGGCGGCGTGGGCACCGCGACGATCCAGGTCGCCAAGGCGCTCGGCGCCCACGTGATCGCGTCGGTCTCCTCCGACGACAAGGCCGAGGTCGCGCGCGCCGCTGGCGCCGACGAGGTCGTCGTCGGCGACGACTTCCGCCGCGGCCTGTCGGCGCCCGTCGACCTCATCATCGACTCGGTCGGCGGCACCGAGCGCTTCAAGGAGTCGCTGCGCTCGCTGCGCCCCGAGGGACGGCTCGTGGTCGTCGGCTTCGCGGGCGGCGAGATCCCTGAGATCCGCGTCAACCGCCTGCTGATCGGCAACACCGACGTGATCGGCTGCTCCTTCAACATCCTCGCCACCGAGCCCACGGGCATCGCCGACGCGATGGCCCGCCTCACCGGCCTCGTCGCCACCGGCGCGCTGCAGCCGGTGATCGGCTCGACCTACCCGCTCGCCGAGGGCGCGGCCGCGCTCCGCGAGATCGACGAGCGCCGCGCCGCGGGCAAGGTGATCCTGAGCATCTGAGGTCGTGCCGACGGTAACGACGTAGCCGCGCTGACGCGACGAGGGCGGTGGCCGCCCGGGCGGTGGGCGGGCCCGCCCTGCGAGGACCAAGGACGGAGGGGGATTCGAACCCCCGAGACGGGGGTTACCCGCCTAACGGTTTTCAAGACCGTCGCATTCAACCGCTCTGCCATCCGTCCGCGAGTGCTCTCCGCATGCAAGCACACCAGGGCTTTGAACGGCGTGGCGCAGCCCGGCGCTACGTGACGGCGCTCCGGCCTCTATGCTCTTGACCTCTTGGAGAGGTGGCCGAGTGGCTGAAGGCGCCCGCCTGCTAAGTGGGTATGGGGTTGAAAGCCCCATCGAGGGTTCGAATCCCTTCCTCTCCTCTGCACTCGCAGGTACGCCGTCGCTGGTAGGCCCTCAGTCCTTCGCCAGCTCGTACCCGTAGGACCCGCGCTTGTAGGCCAGGCGGGCGATCGAGCGCATCGTCGGGTCGCTGTTGCGCTCGACGGAGTTCAGTAGCCCGGTGGTGCGGGCGGCGGCGCTGGTGCAGTAGGTCTTCGCGATCAGCATCTCTTGGCCCGAGGCTTCGACGCCCTGCTCGGCGAAGAGCGCGGTGACGCGCGAGATCACCGCGACCTGCGCGAAGATCGCGGCGACGGCGTCGGAGATGCGCCGGTGCTGCAGCCCCTGGTGGATGATCGCTTTGCGGTGCTCGCGCAGCAGCTTCTCGCAGACGCTGCGCAGCTGGCCGACCTGGTCGCCGACGGAGTCGGCGAGGGGCTTGAGCTCGGGGTGGGCGCTGGTGAGCGGCTCGCCGCCGCGGATCCTCCCGCGGACGTAGTCCGCGAGGAGGCCGATCGACTTGATCGGGTCGCCGAGGCCGATGCCGCCGAGGCCCGAGAGCTTCTCGCCGAGCGGCTTCATACCGGTCAACGCCACGTACGACCGCAGCACGTCGTTGGCGCCCTCGAAGATCGGGAAGATGCGGATGTCGCGCAGGATCTTCTCGTAGCGGTTGCCGCGCATGTAGCCGGCGCCGCCGGCAAGCTGGAGCGCGCGGTTGGCTTGGTACCAGAGGAACTCGGTCCCGGCGATCTTGCACACGGCCGACTCGATCGAGTAGTCCTCCACGCCCGCGTCGACGAGGCCGGTGGTGAGGTAGCACATCGACTCCAGCCCGAAGAGGTTTGCGACCATCCAGCCGACCTTCTCCTGCACGAGCTCCAGGTCGGCGAGCGGCGCACCGAACTGCTTGCGCTCGCTCACGTGCTCGATGGTCATGTCGAGCAGCAGCTTCGACCCGCCGACGGAGCCGGAGCCGGTGCCGAGGCCGATCCGCCCGTTGTTGAGGATCGCCATCGCAATGCGGAAGCCGTCGCCCGGCTCGCCGAGCACGTTCTCGGGCGGGATCCGCACCTCGTTGAACGTGAGCTGCCGCAGGTCGTTGGCGCGCAGGCCCATCGTGTCGTAGCGGTCGCCCACCTCAAAGCCCTTCATCCCCTTCTCGACCAGCAGCGCGATGTGGCGGTCCTTGCCGCCCGACTCCACGCGCGCGAACGTGGTGAGCACGTCGGCGCGCGACCCGTTCCCGATGTAGCGCTTCTTGCCGCTCAGTCGATACGACCCGTCGGCCTGCCGCACGGCGCGCGACTCGATGCCCCACGCGTCGGACCCGGCCGACTCCTCGGTTAGCGCGAACGCGGCGAGCTTCTTGCCCGTCGCGAGGTCGGGCAGCCAGCGCTCCTGCTGCTCGTCGGTGCCGAACAGCGCGATGCCCTTGTAGCCGATCGACTGGTGCACGCCAAGCACGACCGACAGCGTCGGATCGATATGGGCGATCGTCTCGAAGACCCGCGCGTAGCCCGTCTGCGACAGGCCTTGGCCGCCGTACTCCTCCGGCACGTAGAGCCCGAGCGCCCCGATCTCGCTGAGCCGCGCGATGTCGTCGTCCGAGACCCAGCGGGCGTCCTCAGTGCCGAGCTCGTCGTAGTCCTCGGTGAACGCCCTCAGGTCGCGGTTGATCCGCTTTATGGCCCTGTGTCCAGGACGCGGCGGGATGCGTCACCCCGGTTTGCAGAAGACGTGGTGCACGTGCCGTAGGGTCCACGCGTGAGCTTCGCCGATCAGCGCCGTGCCTACCTGCGGGGAGCCCTGGCCGACGAGCTGGCCGCGGCCGACCCGCTGGGCACTCTGGCTGCGTGGATCGACGAGGCCCGTGCCGACGGCGACCCCGAGCCGACCGCCATGGCCCTGGCGACCGTCGACCCAGACGGCACACCCGCGGTCCGGCACGTGCTCTGCAAGGGCGTCAGCGCCTCGGGCGTGCAGTTCTTCACCAACCTTCAGAGCCGCAAGGGCCGGGCCCTCGCCGCTGAGCCGCGCGCCGCCGTCACGTTCTGGTGGCCCGGGCTCGAGCGGACGGTTCGCATCGTCGGCACCACTCGGCTGCTGCCGCGCGAGGAGGTCGACGCGTACTTCGCCGGCCGGCCCCGCGGCAGCCGCATCGGCGCGTGGGCGTCGGCGCAGAGCGAGCCGGTCGCGGGACGCGAGGTGCTCGAGGCTCGCGCGCGTGAGCTCGAGGAGCGCTTTCCGGCGCCCGAGCCGCAGCGTGCGCCCGACGCGTGGGGCGGCTACGAGCTGGTGGCGACCGAGGTCGAGCTGTGGCACGGCCGCGACGACCGGATCCACGACCGCCTCCGCTTCACCCGCGCGCTGCCGGCCGCGGGAGCCGACGGGGGCCAAGCGGCCGCGGCAGGCGAGTGGAGCGCGGTGCGCCTGCAGCCATGAGCAGCACCCTGCGCCGCTACGACCCTGGTCCGTTCTTCCGGACGGCGCCGATCGCGCTCCCGCAGCTCCTCGCGCTGCTCGCGCTCGTCACGCTCAGCGCGGCCGAGGGCGGGTTCCCGATCGAGCATTGGGCGCCCGCCGGCGTGCTCACGGCGCTCCTCCTGCTCGTCGCGCTCTTCGCCCTGCCGCTGCGAGGGCCGCGGCCCAAAGGCAGCCAGCTCGCGATCTGGCTGATCGTGGGCTTTGCGGTGTGGACGGCGGCGTCGCTGCTGTGGGCCGACGACCGCGGCGCCGCGGCGATCGCCAGCACCCGCACGGCGCTGCTCGCGTCGACCTTCGTGCTCTTTGCGCGGTGGCGGCACTCGCCGCGCTCAGCGCATACCGTGCTCGCGGTCCTGACCGCCGGACTCGGCGTCCTCGCCTGGGCGGCGGTCTACCAGCTGGCGACGGCGACCGATCTGGACCCGTGGTTCCTCTACGACCGCCTGCTTGAACCGATCGGCTACGTCAACGCCGGCGCCGCGTGGTGGGGGATGACGGCCTTCCTCGGCATCGGGCTGCTCAGCGGCGGCGGCCCGGCCGGCACGCGCCTGCTCGGTGCCGGTGTGGCCGTCCCCGCGGCGGCGCTGAGCCTGCTCTGCCTGTCGCGCGTCGGCGTGCTGGCCAGCGGGATTGTCGCGGTGCTGCTGCTCGCGGCGCTGCCGGGGCGCGGCCGTAACGCGACCGCCTTCCTGATCGTCGGCCTCGGCCTGCTCGTCGGCCTGCCCCAGCTGCTCGACGTGGGCGACGCCGTCCGCAACTCGACCGACGCGGCGAGCATCCTGCACACCGCGCTGCTGCGGATCGTCGTCGGTACCGTGCTGGCGCTGCTCGCGACCGGCGCCTGGCTCGCCGCCGAGCGCACCGTGCCCCCAGGCGACCCAGGCCGCGACCGCATCGCGAAGATCGGCGGCCTCGCGGTGGCGGCCGTCGGCGTGCTGGCCGTGCTCGTCTCGCTGGCCGGCGTCGGTCCGGTCACGGTCGACAAGATCCGCGACAGCGCCGACTCGATCACGCAGCCCTACCAGGCCGAAGACGGCGAAGGCCGCCTCAGCGCCGGCCTCAACTCGGGCCGCTGGGACTTCTGGACCGTCGCCTGGGACCAGTTCGAATCGGCACCGGTGAAGGGCGTCGGCGCCGACAACTACCGCCAGGACTACCTGCTCACCGGCACTGGTTCGGAGAATCCGCGCTACCCGCACTCGATGTGGTTGCGCGCGCTCGGGCAGCTCGGCCTGATCGGCACCGGTCTGCTGCTGGCCTGGGTCATCGTGGTCACCCTCGCGATCCGGCGGCTCGCCGTGTTGAAAGACCCTGCCGCACGCTCGCTGGCGCTCGCCGCGGGTGGCGCCTTCGGTCTCTGGGTCGTGCACGGGTCGGCGGACTGGCTGATGGAGTACGGCGGTCTGAGCGCGATCGCAGCCGCGGTCGCCGGCCTGGCCGTGGCGGCGGGACCGCAGGCGAAGCTGCGCGCGAGCTCGTCGTCGGACGGCGAGACCGAAGGATCTGGCG
>JAEZDB010000485.1 GCA_023429855.1 Actinomycetes bacterium | reverse complement strand
GCCCGGCGGCGTGCCCTGATCGACGAGGCCCGCGACGGCGGCACGATGCCCCAGCGGGTTCTGGACGACCTCCGGGAAGCGGCTGCCGACCCTGGGTCCGGTCTCGTCGTGCGCGAAGCCGACGACGTGCAGGCCGAGGTCGCCGCGCTTCTGGCCGACGTCGAGGACGAGGCGTGCGCCGCCTCAGCCGTGCCGCCGGTCGACGCCGTGTGGCTGGCCACCGGGTTCTTCAACGACGCCACCACCGACCCGCTCGTCGCTCCGCTCCTGGCCGCCACGGGCATCGCGGTGCATGACGGGCTCCCGGAGGTCACGGGCGAACTGCGGCTCCCGGGCACGCCGGTGTTCGTCATGGGGCCGTACGCCGCGCTCGGCGTCGGACCAGCGTCGCGCAACCTGTCTGGCGCCCGCCCGGCCGCCGCGGCGGTGGCCCGCGCGATCGCCGAGCTCAGCGCGGCCAGCTGAACGCACGGACCAGCGGACGCTAGTCGAGCTGCACGAGCTCGCCGCGGTGGTCGTGGTCGACCTGGAGCGTGCTGTGCGCGACGCCGAACTCTCGCTCCAGGAGCTGGTGGAGCCGGAAGCGGGTCTCGTGGCAGTCGGCGCCCGCGGCGACGACGACATGCGCCGTAATCGCGGGGAAGCCCTGCGTGAGCTCCCAGACGTGCAGGTCGTGGACCTCCACCACGCCCGGAGCCGTGGCCAGCGCCTGGCCGACTTCGTCGGGTGAGAGCCCCGAGGGCGCTGCCTCAAGCAGGACGCGCGAGCTGGAGGCGAGGATCTGCCAACCGCTGCGCACCATCAGCGCGGTCACGACGAGCGCCAGGAGCGGATCGATCGCGTTGGAGACGCCGAAGAGGATGAGCGCGCCGGCGATGATCGCGGCGACCGAAGAGATCGCGTCCATCAGCGCGTGCTGGTAGGCGCCCTCAACGGCGAGGCTCTCGCGGTTGGCCTTGGCCAGCGCCCAGGCAGCCAACACGTTGGCCAGGAGCCCGAAGACGCCGGTGACGACCACGAGGGCGCCGTCGACCACTGGCGGGTCGAGCAGGCGGATGACCGCGCCGACGGCCAGCATCCCGGCGAGCACGAGCAGCGTGGCGCCGTTGAGTTGCGCGCCGAGGATCTCGACGCGTCCGAGGCCGTAGGTGTAGGACCCCTTTGCCGGGCGGCGGGCCAGCGAGATCGCGGCGAGCGCGATGCCGATCGCGACGGCGTCGGTGACCACGTGTGCGGCGTCGGAGAGCAGCGCGGTGCTGCCAGAGATGATGCCGGCGACGACCTCCAGCAGCGCGACCGCAAGGTTCAGCGCGAGCGCGATCCAGAGCCACTTCGGCTCGGCGACGCTGCGTACCGACACGTGGCTGTGGCCGCCGTGTCCGTGGCTGTGGCCGGCGTGGCTGTGTCTGTGGTCGCCGTGGCCATGGTCGTGAGCGTGAGCGCCGGGTCCGTGCACCCCCGCAGTGTCTCACCCCCGCACCACCGCCCTAGGGGACGTCTGCGCCGACCTTGGGGGCGGCCGGTGAGTTTTGGGGAGAAATCCTGGGGTGCGTCCGCGATGGCAAACGCAGCCGCGCGCTGCAGATTGGCGTCCATGCACCGAGTCACCACACACCTGCTCCTCACCGCCGCGACCAGCGCCGCCGCGCTCGCCTGCGCCGGCACGGCCGA
This sequence comes from Actinomycetes bacterium, assembly GCA_023429855.1. Classification (GTDB taxonomy): domain Bacteria; phylum Actinomycetota; class Thermoleophilia; order Solirubrobacterales; family Solirubrobacteraceae; genus JAGIBJ01. The sequence goes on along the minus strand of JAEZDB010000485.1, from coordinate 6,123 downwards.
AGCGGCGACCGTGGCCCGCGCCTCCGACGGCGCGCTCGTGGTCACGGCCGCGGCCGGTGAGACGAACAGGCTCGGCGTCCAAGCTGCGTACGACCCGGCGAACGTCGTCTTCTACGACAGCGTCGCCGGCACCGGCACGGCCGTCCCAGACGGCTGCTGGCGCGACGCCCCTGAAGACCTGACCTCGATGACCTGCTCCAGCCCAGCAGCGATCCGGGTCGACCTTGGCGACCGCGACGACTCGGGCTACATCTCGAGCGACGTGAAGGTGCCGGTCACGTTCCTCGGCGGCGACGGCGACGACGACCTCCAGGGCAACGCCGCACCGCAGACGATCGACGGCGGCGCCGGCAACGACGTGATCTTCGGCTACCAGGGCGACGACACGCTCCGCGGCGGCGACGGCGCCGACAAGGTCGAGGGCGGTGCGGGCAGCGACTCCGTCGAGGGCGGGGCCGGCGACGACCTCGTCTCGGGCGACGGCTCGGAGGGCCAGTTCACCGACCTGATCGACGGCGGACCAGGGGTCGACCGGATTGAGACGGACTTCAGCGACCGCCGCTACGACTACCAGCAGCCGGCGCTCATCGTGAGCCTCGGCGGTGGGGCCGATGACGGGCGTCCGGGCGAAAACGACGAGGTGCGCGGCGTCGAAAAGATCATCGTGAACATCGCCGGCACCTACGTCGGCACCGATGCCGACGAGACCCTGGAGATGCACCAGATCCTCGGGAGCGTGAGGCTCGAAGGCCGCGGCGGCGCCGACACGCTGATCGGCGCCGACGGTGCCGACGCCATCGACGGCGGCGCCGGTCCCGACACGATCGACGCAGGCTTCGGCGACGACGTGATCACTCCCGGCCCGGGCCGCGACAGCGTCAGCGCCGACCGACGCGGCGGCGACTGCGGACCGCTGTGGTGCAAGTACCCCTACGGCAACGACACGATCGAGGCCGCCGACGGCGAAGTCGACAGCATCGACTGCGGCGCGGGCACCGACAAGGTCGTCGCCGACGCCGCCGATGTAGTGGCCCCGAACTGCGAGACCGTCGAGCGCAAGGGCGGCGTGCAGCCGTCGGCTGAGGACGTGACGCCGAACGGCGCCAGCGGCTCGGGCAACGGCGTCACGGTCGCGCTGAAGAAGCGGGTCAGCCCGAGCACCGCCGCGCGGAAGGGCGTCGCGATCACGCTGACTGGGCTCAGCGCCAAGCAGCGGATCTCCCTCACCGCCAAGTCCGGCAAGAAGACCGTGGCGAAGGGTTCGGGCAAGGCCAACAGCGCCGGCCGGGCGACGGTCGTCCTGCGGTTCACGAAGGCCGGCAAGCAGGCGCTGCGTGGCAAGCGGAAGGTCGCGCTTAAGATCAGCGGCGGCGGGGCCTCCGCAACCGTGCAGCTCAAGCGGTAGGTGCGAGCGGCCGGGCGCTCAGCGCCCGGCCAGGAACCAGATCGCCAGCGCCACCAGCGACCCGCTCGTCGCGATGAACGACACACCGATCGCGCCGCGGTACCAGAGCGTCTCGTCGGCCTTGGGCAGGAACGCGAGCGGCACGAAACCGAGCGGGTTGAGGATCGTGCCGACGAGCAGCGGCCAGGCGATCGCCTTCGGCAGGTCGGGGAAGGCGGTCGCCACGGCCAGCAGGATCAGGCCCATCATCACCTGGTCGAGGTGCAGCTGCATGATCCGGTGCGGCGCTTTGATGCCAAGTTTCGCGATCGCCTCCGGCTTGGCGCGGTGCAGGGCGATCAGCCATCCCAGCAGCGCGGACGAGGCAAGGGACAGCACGCCGGCGGCGAGCAACACGTCAGTCATGCGCGGCAGTGTCTCAGGAACGGCTCGAACCTCGTACAGTTCGATGCTCCCCCTGATGACCACGCTGCCTCCCGTGTCTCCGCGTTCTGGCTTGCCGATGGCGAGCACCGACGCCGTGCATGCGCAGGCCACGCGGGATGCCGAGCTGGAGCTCGCGGTCACCGGAATGACCTGCGCGGCGTGCGCCTCGCGCGTCGAGCGGGGGCTGTCGCGGATCGCCGGGGTCGAGGCCCAGGTGAACTTCGCCCTCGCGCGCGCCGCCGTGCGCTTCGACCCGGCCGCGCACTCGGTCCAGGACCTGATCAACGCGGTCCGCTCGGCGGGCTACGACGCTGAGCAGATCGGCCTCCGCGACGAGGCCATCGCCGCCGCGGAGCAGGAGGAGGAGCGCCTCGCGCTCAAGCGCCGCGCCCTGGTCAGCGCCGCGCTGAGCGTGCCGCTCCTGCTGCTTTCGATGGTGCCCGCGCTGCAGTTCGACTACTGGCAGTGGGTGTCGTTTGCGCTCGCCACACCCGTCGTGTTCTGGGCCGGGCTGCCGTTCCACCGGGCCGCGCTCCGTGGGCTCGCCCACCGCACGACCACGATGGAGACGCTGATCTCCATCGGCACGCTCTCGGCCTACCTGTGGTCGGTGGTCGCCCTCCTGTTCGGGCCCGCCGGCGAGATCGGCATGGAGATGCAGGCGACGTTCTTCCCCGACCGCTCGGGCGGGCTGGACCACCTCTACTTCGAGGTCGTCGGCGCGGTGACGACGTTCCTGCTGGCCGGCCGATATTTCGAGGCCCGCGCCAAGGGCAAAGCCGGCACGGCGCTTGCCGCGCTCCTGCGCGCCGGCGCGACGAAGGCGACGCTGATCGACCTCGATGGGTCACGCCGCGAGGTCGCCGTCGACACCCTGCGCCGCGGTGATCGCCTCTACGTGCGGCCCGGCGAGCAGATCCCGACCGACAGCGTGGTCGAGGACGGCGAGAGCGCCGTCGACGAGTCGCTGCTGACGGGCGAATCGGTGCCGGTCGACAAGCGCCCCGGTGACTTCGTGACGGGGTCGACGCTGAACCAGAGCGGCCCGCTCACGATCCGCGCCGCCCGCACCGGCGCCGACACGTCGCTGGCCCGGATCGCCAAGCTCGTCCGCGAAGCGCAGCACGGCCAAGCGCCGGTGCAGCGCCTGGCCGACCGGATCTCGGCGGTGTTCGTGCCGGCCGTCGGCGCGATCGCGCTGCTCACGCTGCTCGGCTGGCTCGCCGCTGACGCGGACCCGGCCTTCGCCTTCACCTGCGCCGTCTCCGTCCTGATCATCGCCTGCCCGTGCGCGCTTGGCCTTGCGACGCCGACCGCCCTCCTCGTCGGTACCGGGCGCGGTGCGCAGCTCGGCCTGCTGATTCGCGGGCCGCAGATCTTGGAGGCGACCCGCCGAATCGACACGGTCGTCCTCGACAAGACCGGGACGCTGACGACCGGCCGCATGGAGGTGCAGCAGATCGTGACCGCCGAGGGCGTGTCCGAAGGGCAGGCGTTGCGGCTGGTCGGCTCGACCGAGATCGGCTCTGAGCACCCGGTCGCCAAGGCGATCGTGCGTGCCGCCGAGGCGCAGGTCGGTCAGCTGCCGCCGCCGTCGAGCTTCGTGGTGCACGGCGGCCTCGGCGCCTCCGCGATCGTGGCCGACCGACAGGTCGTCGTCGGGCGGCTGGCGCTGCTCGAAGACCTCGGGATGCGCGCGCCGCAGGCCCTTGCTGCCGCGCTCGTCTCCGCTGAGCGCAGCGGCCGCACCGCGATCGCCGCGGGCTGGTACGGCGAGGTCCGGGCCGTGTTCGTCCTGGCCGACCCGCCGAAGCGCGGTGCTGCGGCGGCGGTCGACCGCCTCAGGCGGCTGGGTTTGCGCCCCGTGCTCGCCACCGGCGACAACCGCCACGCCGCCCAGGCGATCGCCGACGAGGTCGGGATCGAGACCGGTGACGTGGTGGCCGAGGTCCTGCCCGCCGGCAAGGCCGAGCTCGTGCAGGCGCTGCAGGCAGAGGGTCGCGTGGTCGCGGTCGTCGGCGACGGCGTCAACGACGCACCCGCGCTGGCCACGGCCGACCTGGGCATCGCGATCGGCACGGGGACCAACGCGGCGATCGAAGCCAGCGACCTCACGATCGTCAGCGGCGACCCGGCGGGCGCCGCCGACGCGATCGAGCTGAGCCGGCGCACGCTGCGCACGATCAAGCAGAACCTCTTCCTCGCGTTCGCCTACAACGTCGTGCTGATCCCAGCGGCGGCCCTCGGCTACCTCAACCCGGTGCTCGCCGGCTTCGCGATGGCCGCCTCGAGCATCGTCGTACTGCTCAACGCCCTGCGCCTGCGGCGCTTCAAGCCGCGAAGCTGAGCGCCGCCGTGACCGGCAGCATCGGACCATCGATCGCGCTCGTGCTGAGCGCCGCAGCGGCCGTGCTCGCGCAGGTGCCTCGCGACACAGGAGGCGTCGCTCCGGCCGACGCCGCAACCTCGCCCGCCGCGACGACGCCGCAGGCGCTCGCTGGCAAGACGGTCCACATCGACGCGGGCCACAACGGCGGAAACGCGAAGGCGCCGCGCACCATCAACGCCCTCGTCGACGCCGGCGGCGGGGTGCGCAAGGCCTGCGACACGACGGGCGCCGAGACGAACGACGGCAGCCTCACCGAGGCCGCGTTCAACCTCGACGTCGCGCTGCGGCTGCGCAGGTTGCTGCGGGCCGAGGGCGCGAGGGTCGTGATGACGCGCACGACGAACACCGGTGTCGGTCCTTGCATCACGAAGCGCGCCGCGATCGGCAACGACGCAGGCGCCGACGCGGCGATCTCAGTCCACGCCGACGGCGGCCCGCCAAGCGGCCGGGGCTTCCACGTGATCCGGCCCAAGGGCTCGGGCGGGCAAGACGCCGCGATGCTCGCCGCGTCGGACCAGCTCGGACGCGAGCTCCGCACCGCGCTGAGGGCCAAGGGCTACCGCACGGCGACCTACATCGCCAGGAACGGCCTCGACCTGCGCGGCGACCTCGGCGGCCTGAACCTGTCGACGGTGCCGAAGGTCTTCGTCGAGCTGGGCAACATGCGCAACGCCGCCGACGCGCGGCTGCTGAAGAGCACGAAGCAGCGCGAGCGCATGGCGCAGGCGCTCGCCGACGGGCTCACCGCGCAGCTCACGAGCTGAGCGCGCCTGAGATCAGCTCCGGCAGGCCGGGCACGTCGAGGAGAAACGCGTCGTGGCCCCACGGCGCCGAGAGCTCATGGCGCACGACGTTGCGCGCCCCGTGGTGGCGCAGCTGTGCCTCGAGCCGCTGGCTGTGGTCGGTCCCGAACCGCCAGTCGGAGTCGAAGGAGACGATCGTGTGGCGCGCCGCGTCTGCGCCTCGCCCGGCGGCAGCAGCCTCGTGCTGGGCCAGCGCGGCGCGAACAGCGGCTGCGCGGCGCGGATGAAACGGGTCGAAGCCGTCCATCGGCCGCGTGAGAAACAGGTAGCTGAGGGCGTCGAAGCGGGCCGTGAAGCTCGTGCCCTGGTGGGCGAGGTACGTCTCGACCGCGCGGCTGGGCGTGAGCCACGTCGCGGCGTCGGCGGGCGGCCAGTCGGCCGGTGGCTCGTCGCCGAGCTTGTCGTCGAGCGCGCCGCTCGCCACGTAGGTGATGTGCGCGAACCGGCGCGCCGCAGCGAGCCCGTGCACGGGCCCGGGGTCGCCGCGCTCCAGATAGCGGCCTCCGTCAAAGTCCGGGTCGTCGAGGATCGCCTGCCGGCCCGCAGCCGAGAACGCGCGGTTCTCCGTGGTGAGCTTGCTCGTGGTGGCGATCAGCAGCGTGTGGCCGACCTCCTCCGGCGCGTCGAGCAGCCACTGCAGCGCTTGCATGCCGCCGATCGACGGGCCCACCAGCGCGTGGACGCGGTCCACCCCCAGCGCTCGCAGGAGCCGGCGGTGGACGGCGACCTGGTCTCCGACGGTGATCGGCGGGAAGCCCAGTCCGTACGGCTGGCCCGTTGCCGGGTCGATCGAGGCCGGGCCGGTCGTGCCGCGGCAGCTGCCAAGCAGGTTGCCGCAGACCACGAACCACCGGCCCGTATCGATCGCCCGGCCGGGGCCGATGAGCGCGTCCCACCACCCCACCGCGCCCGAGCCCGTATCGACGCCCGCGGCGTGCGCGTCGGCCGTGAGCGCGTGGCACACGTAGACGGCGTTGTCGCGCGCGTCGTTCAGCTCGCCGTAGGTCTCGTAGGCGACCTCGACGTGGTCCAGGCGGCCGCCACCCCGGAGGTGCAGCGGGTCGTCCTCGGTGAAGAGGACGACCCGCTGCGTCTCGACG
>JAEZDB010000456.1 GCA_023429855.1 Actinomycetes bacterium | reverse complement strand
CTGTTGATCGAGCAGCTCGTCCAGCGGCGCGTGCGCGACCTGCCGCGCGCTGGGCTTGCCGCCACGCCGCTCGACGAGCCGCCGACGCTGACGCGCCGCTGGCGCGAGGAGCTGCTGCCCTTCACCCCGACCGACGACCAGGCGCGTGCGATCCACGAGCTCGACGGCGAGCTCGCCCGCGACGTGCCGATGCAGCGGCTGCTGCTCGGCGACGTCGGCGCGGGTAAGACCGTGGTGGCGGTTCACGCGATGCTCCGCGCCGCCGAGCATGGCCGCCAGGCGGCGCTGATGGCTCCGACCGAGACGTTGGCCCGCCAGCACTTCCGCACGCTGCAGTCGCTCGTCCCGGGGGAGCTGCTGCCGATGGCGCTGCTGACGGCCTCGACGAAGGCGGCTGACCGCAAGCGGATCCTCTACGCGCTCCGCGGCGGACAGCTCGGGCTGATCATCGGGACGCACGCCCTGCTCGAGGACCCGGTCGTGTTCCACGCGCTCTCGGTCGTCGTGATCGACGAGCAACACCGTTTCGGCGTCCGCCAACGGGCCCGGCTGGAGGCCAAAGCGCCCGAGGGCAGGACGCCGCACGTCCTCCACCTCACGGCGACGCCGATCCCGCGCACGCAGCGCCTCCTGGAGTTCGGCGCCGTCGACGTGACGGAGCTGCGCGCGCTGCCGCGCGGCCGCCGCCCGATCACCACGGCCGTCAGCGAGACCGCCGAAGAGCGCGAACTCGCCTACGAGCACCTGCGCAGCGAGATCGCGGCAGGCCGGCAGGCGTTTGTCGTCTGCCCGCTCGTCGCGGAGTCAGAGGAGCTCGAGGCGCGCTCGGCCACCGCCGAGTTCGAGCGTCTCGGCGCCGGCCCGCTGCGCGGCTACTCGCTCGAGCTGCTGCACGGCCAGATGCCCGCGGCCGACAAGGAACGCGCGATGGCGCGGTTCGTCGCCGGCGAAGCCCAGGTGCTCGTCGCGACCACCGTGATCGAGGTCGGTATCGACGTGCCCAACGCGACGGTGATGCTGATCGAGGACGCCGAGCGCTTCGGGATCTCACAGCTGCACCAGCTGCGCGGGCGCGTGGGACGTGGCGCCCACGGCGGCACCTGCGTGCTGTTCGGCCGCAGCCGCGCGCCGCGCCTCAAAGCGCTCGTCAAGCACCGCGACGGGTTCGCGCTGGCCGAGATCGACCTGCGCCTGCGCGGCGAGGGCGAGCTGACCGGCCTCCGCCAGTCCGGGATGGCCCGCTACAAGGCCGCGCGCCTCCCCGACGACGAGGCGCTGCTTGAGCGCGCCCACGTCGTCGCCGACCACATCTTGGAAGTCGACCCTGACCTCGCTGGCCCGCTCTACGGGCTGCTGGGGCGCAAAGTCGAGACGATCAGACAATCGAGGGTGGCCGCATGACGCTGCGCGTGATGGGGGGCGAGCTGCGCGGGCGCAAGCTCGTGACCCCCGAGGGTGGAACGACGAGGCCGACCGCGGCCCGGGTGCGCGAGGCGCTCTTCTCGATGCTCGGCCCGATCGGCGGCGCGCGGGTGCTCGACCTGTGCTGCGGCTGCGGCTCGCTCGGGATCGAGGCGCTCTCACGCGGGGCCGACGAAGCCGTCTTCGTCGACGACTCGATTGCCGCCGCGGCCGCGGCGCGCACCAACATCGAGACGTTCGGCATCGCCGACCGCGCCACGGTGCTCGAACTCGACGTCGTCCGCGCCGTGCAGCGGCTCCGCGAAGACGGCGAGCGGTTCGACCTCGTCCTCATCGACGCGCCGTACTCCAAGGCTCCGGCGCTGGTGCGCAAGCTCGAAGACCTGCTGCCGGACCTGCTGGAGCCCGGCGCACGCGTCGTGCTGGAGGGCGACCGGCGCGACCCGCCCAGCCTGCCGCTGCCCCTGGATCGAGAGCGCGCGTACCGCGACGTGCTCGTCCGGCTCTACGACGCGCCCGATGAAGGCGCCGTTGCGAGCGCGGACTCTGCGGCGGGCGAGGCGTACAGCCCGCCGCAGGCGTTCTCGTCATCGCCGACGCGCGCTGATCGACCTCATCGCGAGTAGGGTCCCAAGCCCCTCTAGCGGCGACGGCGTAACCTATGCCGCACCGATGACCAACGCTCCGCGTATCGCCGTGTGTCCGGGCACCTACGACCCGATCACGAACGGCCACCTCGACATCATCACCCGTGCCGCGAGCACCTTCGACGAAGTCGTCGTCGCCGTGGTGCACCGCCCGCACCGCAAGGGGACGACCCTCTTCACGATCGAAGAGCGCCTCAGCTTCATCAACGAAGCGACGGCCGACCTCCCGAACGTGCGCGTGCAGACCTTCCGCACGCTGATCGTCGAGTTCGCCCGCGAGGTCGGCGCCCAGGCGATCGTGAAGGGCCTGCGGGCCATCTCCGACTTCGAATACGAGCTCGAGATGTTCCAGATGAACCGGCACGTCGCCCCCGAGATCGACACCTTCTACCTGATGGCCAGCCCGCGCTTCTCGTTCCTGTCGAGCAGCGGCGTGAAGGAACTCGCCGCCTTTGGCGGTAATGTCGACGGACTGGTTGCGCCGCGTGTGGCACACCGGTTGCAGGAAGAACTCGGTCAGCAGCGAAACTGAAGCCTGTGAACTTCGCCCTGAAGCTTTCGCCGTCGCCTACCCTGGGACGGATCTAGGAGCACAATGGACGTACTCGTCCTCATCGAAAAACTCGACGACGTCATCCACGACGCCCGCGGCGTGCCGCTGTCGGGCGATGTCCGGGTCAACAAGGAGGAGATGTACGACCTCCTCGACCAGATGCGGGCCACGATCCCTGAGGAGATCAAGCAGGCGCGTTGGATCGTCAAGGAGCGTCAGGAGATGCTCGCCGAGGCCAAGCGCGAAGCCGAGCGCATCGTTGCCGAAGCCAAAGACAAGCAAGCCCAGCTCGTCTCCCAGGAAGAGGTCGTCAAGCAGGCCGAGCGCCTCGCTGAAGACATCGTCGAAGAGGCCCGCGCCCGCGAGCGCGAGATCCGCCTCGGCGCCGAGGACTACGCCGACGAGATCCTCTCGACCCTCGAAGTCAACCTGCAGAAGTTCATTGGGGCCGTGCAACGCGGTCGCGACAAACTGCAGGGCCGCGACGAGATCCGCGACACCGTCTAAGTCTTCCGGGCCGCCTTGCGCGGCCCGCGTCGTTCTATGGAGCTGATCGAGCGACTAGGCGGAGTCGCCGATCCTGCGGCGCCGCCGTCGCCGGCGCAGCTCGCTGAGCTGGTCCGCCGCGAGCTGCGGCGCGGGCTCGATGCGGCGCGCGAGCCGCGTGCCGGCTACGACCGGCCGCTGGTCCTGCCGGTCTGCGGACTCGCCGGGCAGCTCCTGGCTGTGGTTCCCGTCGATGCCCGTGCGAGGACGGTGGAAGACCTCCTCAGCGACGGCGCCCGCCCGCTGCTGCTGGCCGCTGCCGCGCTCGAAGCGCTCGCGCTGGCGGCCGACTCCGGCGCCGTGAGCGCGTCGGCGCCGCTTGCCGCCACCTACGGCG
>JAEZDB010000448.1 GCA_023429855.1 Actinomycetes bacterium | reverse complement strand
CGCCACGACGGCGCACAGCCCACCCGTCAGGGTCACGGCGAGGTAGCCGGCGGCGACGCCGTAGTCGCCGTGGTCGAGCAGCAGCACCAGTTCGACCTGCAGCGTCGCGAAGGTCGTCAGGCCGCCGCAGATACCAGTCGCGATGAAGGGGTGCAGCCGCGGATCGAGGTCGGGCGACCGCGGCAACCAGACCGATACCGCGCCGATCACGAACGCGCCGACGAGGTTGGCGACCAGCGTGCCGACCGGCCAAGCACCAGCGCCGTGCGGAAACCACTCTGCCAGCCCCGCACGCAGCAGCGTCCCGAGCGCGCCACCAGCGAACACGGCAGCGATCGCGTGCCAGCGCGCGGCAGCATGTGGCGCTCTGCTGCTGGCGGTGGCCTCGGTCATCGGCGCCCCACGGTAACGAGCGCGTCGCGCGGGACCCCGAGCGAGTCAGAAGCCGGGCGTGTCGGCCGGGTGCCCGCCGGCCGCCGCACCAACCACCAAGGGCCACCCACGTGTAAACGCAGATGGCCCTTCGTGCCTAGGGGCAGCGGCCCGCCCCGGGGAAGCTCTCCAACAGGTTAACCCAGTGCGAGGATCGCGGGCGGACTATCGCCGGAGCGCGTCCCGCATGCCCCGGTTCACCGTCGCATCATCAAGCGTGAACGCCTGCGGATTGCCGAGGACCGTTCCGGGCGGAGCCGTCAACTCGAACGCCATCTTGGCTGCATCGCGCCCAGCGGGCACCGGCACGATGATGGCGCCCCCAGCCGCCGCAGACGCAGTCGCGCACGAGATGTCGGGCCGGCCGTCGGTGGGCCGGGGGACGAGCGTCACCTGTTGGGCCCCGCCCGGCCCCGGAGTGTCCAGACGCTCGACTTCGACCACCATCAGCCTCAGCGACCTCGATACGTCGCCGTCGGACGGAGCGAATCGGACCACCGGCGGCGTGTCTCCAAGCCGCAGACGCCTCACGCGCTTGCCATCGGCGGTCGCCATCAAGCTGGCCGGCAGAGCCCTGAGCCGCCGGCGCAGATCCGGCAGCAGCGTCGGCGGAAAGTGCGTGCACGCCGTCAGCATGTCTTGCATGTCGCGCGCGACCCATTCAAACAGCACCGTGCGCGACGCGGCCAGCTGCGGGTTGCAAACGCCAATGTTGAACTTGCTGCGCTCGCAGTAGAACGGACCCGGGAGGGCCGCGGCGGAGATCGACGGGCGACTCGAGAGCTCGTCGGTCATCGCCAGGCGCATCTGCGAGTCGCCGATCAGGACCGTCTCGTTCGGCCGAGCCTGCGGGTACGGCAGCGGGCGGGTGGCGATCGGCGGCGTGGTGTCTTGGTTCTCGGGGAAGCCGACCATCTTGGTCAGATCCATCTCGGCCTTTCGCGGCGTCGGGAGTTGCCGGAGCCCAACGTCGGCCGAAAGCCCAGGCCGCGCCGCGTCCAGCATCGAGCGCACGAAGAGCAACTGGGCGTTACCGGCCCAGTGGGAGTCCTGCCGCAGGAAGACATCCCGTCCGGCGGCCACCTCGCGCTCGAGCCCCGGCGAGATGTCGAGCCCGCCGGGCGTAGCGCGCAACCGAGCCTGCACCGCTTCCTCTCGTTCGGCTACGCAGCGTGCCTGCGCTCGTTCTCGTTCGGTGCGCAGGTGCTCGGGGTGGCGTGCGGTTTTCGAGCCAGCCAGCAGCACCCCGACCCGGCGTCCTGAGGCACCGGTCGTCCGCGCGATGATCTCGGCCGCTTCGCCAGGAACTCCGTCTGACCCGCCCGGCAGGCACGGACGGAAGTCGCGCCAGAGATAGAGCCATCCGCCGGTCCCAGCGATCACCTCCGGGGAGGGACTCACGCCAAACACGCCCAGCCCCAGGCTCGCGCGGGCGCGCAAGGCGTCGTCGCGCAGCGGGAGCCGGTCCAGCAGCGCCCGGTCGAGCCTGGAGAACACCTCCGGGCTGCGGATCGACGATCGGTTGAGCGGAGGAAACGGCTCCTTCGCGCGATTCTCAAGCAAGGGCTGCCGCTCGCCGGCGAGGTACCCGATCACGGGAATGCAGAGCAGCCCGACGAACCACACGGCCGGCAGAAGCAGGAGGACGAAACGTCGACGCGACATCAGAACTGGAAGTAGAGAAAAGGAGAGAAGGAGCTGCTGAACGCCATCGTCAGCGCGTACGGCAGGCCGACGAACACAAGCGCCGCGCGGGCGGCCAACGCGGACACACCGGGGGACGGCGTGCGGAGCCACCGTTCCTTCGGCGAGCGCGGCAGCACGAAGACCAGGCACGCGATCACGAGCATCAGCTTCGTCTGGAGCGTCAGGGTGGCAGCGATCTCCGGCGTCAGGCCGAGGCTCGGGCTCAGCATCGCGCCGTAGTAGTCGAGCGCGAGGCTCATCGACTCGGCGCGGAACATCACCCACCCGACGACGACGATCAGCACGAGCAGGGCACGCCTCAGCGCAGGCAAGCGAACCGGGCCCTCCGTCGCACGCCAACCGAACCGGCGCTCGATGATCAACCAGGCGCCGTGATAGAAGCCCCAGACGACGAACGCCCAGGCCGCGCCGTGCCAGAGCCCGGTGAGTCCGAAGACGATCAGCAGATTGCGGATCGTCGTGCGCTCGCTGCCACGCGAGCCGCCCAGCGGGATGTAGACGTAGTCACGGAACCAGCGCGAGAGCGTCATGTGCCAGCGGCGCCAGAAGTCGGTGACCGACAGCGCAGAGTACGGCCGATCGAAGTTCTCGGGCAGCTTGAACCCGAGCATCCGGCCGATCCCGATCGCCATGTCGCTGTATCCGGAGAAGTCGAAGTACAACTGGAGGGCGTAGACGAGCGCGCCGAGCCAAGCAGCCGTCATGGAGAGGTCGCCGCCTTGGCTGGCGGTGGCGAAGCACGCGTCGGCGACCGGGGCGATCTGGTCGGCGATCAGCACCTTTTTGGCGAGCCCCTGCGAGAAGCGCACCGCCCCTTCGCTGACGCCTTCCAGCGAAGGCTGGGGGCGCCTGAGGTCGTGCTGGATCTCGCGGAGTCGGACGATCGGGCCCGCGATCGAGCGCGGGAAGAGAGCGACGAAGAGCAGGACGTCGAAGGGATCGCGCCGGGCGCGTACGTCGCCACGCCAGACATCGACGAGGTACGAGATCTTCTCGAACGTGAAGAACGAGATCCCGATCGGCAGGACGACCTCGAGCGTGCCGGGCCCTCCGAGGCCAAACAGATCAGCGAGTCGGGCGGCCTGTTCGGAGGCAAAGCCCCCGTACTTGAAGTAGGCGAGCAGTCCGAGGTTCTGGCCCAGCCCGGCCAGCAGCAGGATGCGGGCTGCTCGACTGCCGTCTGCGCGGTGACGCCGCTCGATGCCACGCGCTAGCGCCCAGTCCAGCAGCGTCGACGCGACGATGACCAGCAGGAACTCCTGCACGCCCCAGGCGTAGAACCCGAGGCTCGCGGCGAGCAGCACGAATCGCCGCAACGGCGTCGGCGCGACCCATGTCGCCAGCAGTACCGCCGGCAGAAAGAGGAAGAGAAAGGTGGGAGAGCTAAAGACCATCTACGCAGATCGCGTCCCACCCCGGGATGCAGGGCCTCGCGCGCATCGACGCCAGCGCGAGCTGCATACCGTAGCGGAGCAAATCCGAGAGGGCCGTCGCACCGAACACCCGGTCATCCGCGCCGCCGATCGCCACCAGGGGCGCCGTCAAACGACCACGGGCCACCCACGCCGCTGCGTGAATGGCCCGTGAAGTCCGATGGTGCCGCGCGATACAGCGGCACCTCGGAGGCAGGAATTAGGCGACCGGAGCGCCCAGGATCTCCATGGCGATCTCGGCCGTCTGCGTGGGGGTGCGACCGACGCGCACGCCCTTGGACTCCAGCGCCTCGGCCTTGGCCTTGGCGGTGCCAGCGGAGCCGGAAACGATGGCGCCGGCGTGGCCCATCTGCTTGCCCTCGGGAGCGGTGAAGCCCGCGATGTAGCCGACGACCGGCTTCGTCACGTGCTCGGCGATGTACTCGGCGGCCTCTTCCTCAGCGGAGCCGCCGATCTCGCCCGACATCACGATCAGCTCGGTCTGCGGGTCGTTCTCGAACAGCTCGATGATGTCGATGAACGAGGAGCCCGGAACCGGGTCGCCGCCGATGCCGACGATCGACGAGTTGCCGAAGCCCTTCTGGGCCAGCTCGTTGCCGATCTGGTAGGTCAGCGTGCCGGAGCGCGACACGACGCCGACGTTGCCCGGCTTGAAGAACGACGCCGGGATGATGCCCACGTTGGCCTCGCCCGGCGACAGGATGCCGGGGCAGTTCGGGCCGACGACGCGCGTGTTCGGGAAGTCGCGCTTGATCGTGTTGTAGAGCTTGAGCTCGTCGTGGGCCGGGATGCCCTCGGTGATGATTACGACCAGCTCGACGCCAGCAGCAGCGGCCTCGAGGGCCGACGCAGCCGCGAACGGCGGTGGGACGAAGATCATCGCCGTGTTGGCCTGCGTCTCGGCGACGGTGTCGGCCCAGTTGCCGAAGACCCGAATGCCTTCGACGTTCTCGCCGGCCTTCTTCGGGTTGATGCCGCCGACGACGTTCGTGCCGTACTTGCGGTTGTTGAGCGTGTGGAACGAGCCCTCACGGCCGGTGATACCGGCAACCGCGAGGCGCGTGTCGTTGCCTACGAGGATCGACATCTAGTTGCTTCCCTTCGCGAGGGCGACGACCTTCTCGGCGGCCTCGTCCATCGTCTTGGCCGCGTGCACGTTGGGCAGCGCGGCGTTCTCGAGAATCTCACGGCCGAGCACGTCGTTGGTGCCATCAAGGCGGACCACGAACGGCACGGACGGCTTGAGGTCGGTGAACGCGGCGATCAGGCCGTTGGCGACCTCGTCGCAGCGGGTGATCCCGCCGAAGATGTTGAACAGCACCGCTTCGACGCTGTCGTTGCTGAGGATCAGCTCGACGGCCTGCTTGACCTTCGCGGCGTCGGATCCGCCGCCAGCGTCGAGGAAGTTGGCCGGCTCGCCGCCGTGCTGGGCGACGACGTCGAGGGTGCTCATCACAAGCCCCGCGCCGTTGCCGAGGATGCCGATGTTGCCGTCGAGCTTGACGTAGACGACGTCCTGCTCGGCGGCCTTGACCTCGATCGGGTCGGCGTTGGCCTTGTCGCCCAGGTCAGCGTGGTCGGGGTGGCGGAACGCGGCGTTGCCGTCGAGCGTGACCTTCGCGTCGAGCGCCTTGACCTTGCGGTCGGGCGTGATGATCAGCGGGTTGATCTCGGCGAGGGAGGCGTCTTCCTCGATCCAGACCTCGTAGAGGGCGACGAGCGCGTCGGCGACGCCGTCGATCACGTCGTCGGCAGCCTTGCCGTCGGTCGCGATCTTGACGGCCTCGTCCTTCGTCAGTCCGACGAGCGGATCAACGTGGTACTTGATGAGCTTCTCGGGCGTCTCCTCGGCGACGGTCTCGATCTCGATGCCGCCCTCGATCGAGAACATCACGAGCGGCTTCTTCGCCGAGCGGTCGAGGAGGATCGACGCGTAGTACTCGGTGTCGATGTCGGACGCGTGCTCGATCCACACCGTGCGGGTGATGTGGCCCTTGATGTCGAGGCCGAGGATGTTGGTCGCGTGCTCACGCGCCTCTTCCTCGTTGGCGGCGAGCTTGACGCCGCCGGCCTTGCCGCGGCCGCCGATCAGGACCTGGGCCTTGACCACGACCGGGTAACCGATCTCGTTGGCGGCGGCGACGGCGTCCTCCACCGTCGTGACGGCTTTGCCGTCGGACACGGCGAGGCCGTGCTTACCGAAGAGCTGCTTGCCTTGGTACTCGAGAAGATCCATGAGGTCCCGGGCTCGGGGTTTCGCGGGCGCGCGGCGCACAGGCCAGACGTGCCCTCAATCTGTGCAGTCGGGACGCGGTTCTCTGAGAGGCGAAACGCGGCGACGCCGCAGGACTTTAGTACCCGATGCAACATGCGCGCGGTGTCCCACGGTTCGTGTGCTGCGGATCACGGTGGCCGCTGCGCCTGCCGGAGTCCTGAGCAGGGAGATCCCAACGGAGACGGCGTCGTCATCCGTCGGTGGAAGTCGAGTTCAGAAGCGCCAGCCAGATGTCGACGGAGATCTACACGCTGCTGCTGCTCCACCTGCGCCACGGCCACGAGATGACGTCGCCGGTCTACCTCCTGAAGGAGGCCGCGCCGTTCCTGCTCTCGCTGTTCTGGCTTGGCATCCTCGCCGGTTTCGGCATCACGATCGGCCTGCTCTTCTTCCTGATCCCGGGCATCATCCTGACGATCCGCTGGGCCGTCGCCGGGCCAGCGCTCGTCGCTCAGCGCGTCGGGGCGAGCGAGGCGACCTGGACGCGTCAGGCGCCCCGACCAACGCGGCGCAGGCCGCGCCGAGCGGCCCGTACGTGCCGACCGCCGCGATCCCGACCGCTCCGCAGCCCGCCTACCCGCAGCCGGCGCAGCCCTTCGCCGGACAGCCCTACGCGGCCGGGCCGCAGGCGTATACGGCTCCCGCCGCAGCACAGCCCTTTCCCCAGGCGCCGCCGCCCGCGGCGTACCCGCCGCAGCCGTACGCCCAGACGCCACCGCCCGCGGCGTACCCGCCGCAGCCGGCACCGGGCGCCCCGCAGCGCTCGCAGAGCGTCGGCCCGCCCGGCATGGCCTAAGCCGTCTCGCGCACCCACTGCTCCACGAGGTTGCGCGCGATCGCCGACCGCGGCGGGAGCAGCAGACCTTCGTTCGGGCGGTCCGAGGTGTCCCAGCCGTCTTCCTCGACGGCCCGCAGCACCTCGGCGCGACTGAACCAGGCGGCGTGCTCGAGCTCCTCGTCGCCGGTGCCGATCTCGCCGCCGGCCCACGGGACGTGGAAGCCGAGCATCAGCGAGTACGGGAACGGCCACGGCTGCGAGGCGGCGTAGACCGGCTGGCCGACCCGCACGCCGACCTCCTCCATCACCTCGCGGGCAACGGCCTCTTCGAGCGACTCGCCGTGGGACACGAATCCGGCGAGCGTCGAATAGCGCCCGAGCGGCCAGACCTTCTGGCGGCCGAGGAGGACGCGCTCGTCGCCGTCGGTCACGAGCATGATCACGACGGGGTCGGTGCGCGGGTGGTGGTGCGTGCCGCAGACGGTGCAATTGCGGACCATGCCGCCCTCGGCGCTCGTGGTCGGCGCGCCGCAGGTGCCGCAGAAGCGGTGCGTGCGGTGCCAGTTGAGCAGACCGGCCGCGTAGGCCACCAAGCCGCCGTCGGACTGCGAGAGGGTCTGCGCGGCGGTGCGCAGACCGATTCGGCCGGTGGCCTCCGGCGGCGCTTCGCCGCGCATGCCGCCGGCGCCGATCAGCCGCGCCCGCACGCCGTCGCGCGGCGATGCCTCGTCGATCGCGTAAAGCGGGCCATCGCGATCGAGACCGATCAACAC